>JAADCY010000238.1 GCA_013154205.1 Thermoproteota archaeon
TAATAAGGCATTGTAGACTATTATGACTATAACCGATACAGCTACGAGGCCAGCACCTACTGCACGATCATTAACCACAAATATCACCATAGAATGGTTTTGGTTTACCATATTAAATAAACTCTACTTTAATCACATTGTAGGGTGTCCAATAAGAATATTATTAATATGTTTTCAGGCCAAGAATTACTGTGGGCTTCATATCTGTTTGCTTAGGCTATGTGATGGGCAATGAATGGCGGGAAGTTCTGCGATAAGATCATGATAAGGAGCGGTTTTGAGAGGTATTTTCAAGTATTCCTTTTATTAATAACTCCCTTCCAGCCTTTCTCCTCTGTCCTTGCTGGTGTCTACATGTTGTTTCTGGTGAAGGATAGGGATTTCTTAAAATCGGTGTTTATCGCTGCCTATATCGGGCTCGGCCTGGCGGGTTTTACGAGGCCTGCTCTCATAGCTCCTATTATCGTCTTGTTTCTCGACACGCTATGTTCTAGGCGTGTTCTCTTGTTCTTGGGCTCGGTGTTGTCGGGTGTAGTGACATACTATGTTCTCGGCTATGCCTCGGATATTAGGTCTTATATATCTTGTTTTTCATCATATGTGTCCGGGAACAGATATGAGGTTATAGGTATCCATATCGTCTTGTTCCTAGTGGTTTTAGTCATAACTATTTATCAGCATAAATGGTTCGACGGCTCTAGGATAGCTGGGTATTTCAGGGAGAACCAACAGGCTTTCCCCGCCCTGCTCTTCATGGCTTTCCTCGTTGCCGCCGCGGCTTATCTGGCTCTGGGTAATGAGGTTTTGGCTAATAAGTTGGCTGAGCTAGGCTACTATAGCCTTGTGATCGCCGTTGCTCTCGCGATCGCGGGTCTTAGGGGTTCAGGGGGTGAGGCTGAGGCCGGGGATGAAGCTGAGGATTCTAAGCATCGCTAGGCCGAGCATCTCGAGGAATACGAGTATTCTTAATGGTTTCTCTATTCTGGACACGGTGTACCCGGCCATTACTGGTAGGGGTGTATTGAGGAGTAGCCGGTAGTACATTATATTATATGGTATGAAGACTGTTGCGAGCGAGAGGCTTGTCGCGACCAGTATTAAGGGATGCATTACGGGTATCCCCGGGATCACTAGTAGGTAGAATAACGTGTTGTCGAGAGAACCCCCAGTATACATGGTTGTGTAGAAATGGTGAGCTTCTATGAACCCCATTTCTGTGCCTGGATGGCTCATTGCCGCTATTACTTTGGCTGATGAGAAGAGCCCTAGAAACAGTGTTTTCGCTAGGTCGGCTGGCACCGTGACGGCTAGATAGATCAGTAGTATTTTTGATCTCCAGCTGATCCCCTGTTTGCTTCTCCACTCCTTGATCAGTGTGAGAACCGTGTATGCTGCTATTATTATAGTGTACTGTGTCCACGTCCACTCATGGAAAAACATGGTGGTGCCCAGCAGTATTAGTCCTCCTACGAACTGCTTCTTGGTGTTGCCGAGAAGCATTGATAACGCTATGAATGTAAGGGATAATGTGAAGAGGTCTGCCTGGAACCCTCCGTAGGCGTAGCTGAGCAGGATGGGTGAGAGGGCCGCCATCAGCGAAGCATACCCGGCTCTCCATGGCCCAATGGTTTTTCTTGCCAGCATATATGTTGCTAAAGTGTAGAGGGGGAACAAGATAATGTCTTGGAGACCGGCCACCAGCGATGGGCCTGTCCCCGTGATCCTCATCATGATGTATAGGAGGAGTATGTAGAGTGGCCTATCACTCCTTGCAACCATTACCTGCTCTATTCCTTCGCGGATTGCTTGTTCCAGCCAATTATAGTAATATATGTAATCGGTAGTTATCGGCTGCATGGAGGGATTAATGCTGGGGATGAAAGACATTATGGCCAGGAATAATGAGAGGGTTAGGGAGACAAGTAGGAGATAAACCCCGTTCTTCTCCTCCTCGTTGTCTATTCCTGTTTTCAGCCATGGTGATAACTTGTTTGGGAATGGTTTGATGCCCAGTGTTTTTGATAATAGTATGTAGCCTGAGAGGATCGCTGTGATGCCTATTGATATGGGGATTAAGGGCCATGTGTAATAATTGATTATCAGGTTAATCCATATCGGGGTTGATACTGGGGGATAGTATCCTGCCGCGATCCTTGTAGCCGTGTATAGTATTTTATAGGCTCCCAGGCCTCCTAGAAGACCAAGAAATCCGTAGACTACTGGTCTCCACCCCGTATTCCTAATGAGTATTGCAATGTATGTTGTGAGGCCTAGGCATCCCGCTATGAATGCTTGTAGAGTGTAGCCTGTGAGGGAGAATGTGATCCCTGCTATTGCTGCGGTTATTACTGGTAAGGCTTTTCTTCCTGTGAGGAGTGCTCCTATTAGGATGAGTGTTGATGCTATGAGGATGTCTCTGGCGGGGTCTCCTGTGTAGCTGTATGTTTGTAGGACGAGATAGGTTACGCGCCCTATTGTTATCCATGGGTGTATTTTTGTTGCTCCTGGTATAGTTGTGACTAGTATTGCTGCCGTGATCCCTGTGATGGCGGCGTGTATTGTTTTGTTTATATGTTTTTCCAATATTCATCCTCCGATTTTATATGAAGTCTACCAATAAATCGGAGACCCTATTGACATAACATTTTTATTGCATCCCCTATGAATATGTTTTCGGCTGAATTTTATTTGATCGTCTAACATATAACAGCGTTATTGAGGGATATGCAATGAACAAAGACGTGCTCGCCACAATAATAGTGGCAGCCGTTATAGTGGCAGCTGTAGTAATACCATCACTAATAGGCAACAACCCCCGACTAATAGCTGCAGTCACACCAACAAATAACTATTACTACTACGGAACAACAACCGTTACCACACCAGTAACCACGACAGCCACAACCACAGTGACAAGCACAGCTACAACCACGGTCACATCGACGGTTACGACAACAGTAACAAATACAACGACAGTTACAAACACGACAACAACTACAGTGACGAACACCGTGACAAGCACTAAGACAGTCACCGAGACAACCACCGAGACAACAACGGTGACCAAGACTGAGACATCAACGACGACGGAGACTACGACCGAGACCAAGACAGTAACCAGCACGGTTACAAGCACGGTCACCAAGACAACTACCAGCCCGACAACCGTTACAGAGACAGTAACCTCTACAAAGACCAAGACCGTGCCCACAACAATAACGGTCACATCAACAAAGACGACGACCACGACGCTGCCGACAACGGTGACCAAGACATCTACAAAGACCGTGACGAGCACGTCTACAACGACAGCCTACAAGACCGTGACAAGCTACAAGCCGACAACGATTATCAAGACTAGCCCGACGACAATAACGAAGACAGTGACACAGGCCAACACCGGAGCCATCGTAGCAGTAGGAGTAGCCCTACTAGTAATAGGGCTAGTGATAGGCTATCTCATCAAAAAACGCTGAGCAAGAAAGGGGTGGAGGCCAAGAACATAATCTTCTTTCACCTACAAGTCCTCCGTAACCGTAGCCAGGCAAGCGGTGCGGGGGCCCGGTGGGACTGCCTCGAGGGGCCCCGGAGAATGGAGCAATGATGGACTCGAGTGTCCGGGAATCCCTACGGGCAGGGACCTGGCTATTCCTAGGCAGTATTACAATCAGCCTCACAGGCCTATTGTTCTGGCTAGTCATAAGCAGGCTCTCCGGAGCAGAAAGCATAGGTGTAGCCTCAAGCATATTCAGCTCAGCCGCCATAGCCTCCACCCTCGTCTCCGCAGGAATCAACATAGGAGTCATGAGAGAAGTAGCAGCAAGGGGCCCCAAGGCGGTAACACCGGGCCTCCTAGCCGCCCTAATACTCGGCCTAGCCGCCTCAACACTAGCAATACCGCTCTGCCACCTACTCGGCTACATGGGCTGGCTGGTGCTTCTTGCTGCGGTATTCGCAGGGCTAAACGTTATATTAACGTTCATTCTTTCAATGCTTCAGGGCCTGACAAGGTTTAACCAAGTATTTCTCGTGGTAACGGTTGCTAGTCTCTCAAAACTACTGCTAGGTGTGGGTCTTGCCGCACTAGGGCTGGGTGCATTGGCTGCCGTGGCGGGCTTCACAATATACAGCATAATAGGTGTCATCCTCGGCCTAGCACTAATACTATCGTGTATCGGTGCTGGAATGGACTGGGAGACTTTCCGCGAGATACTAAGGCTCGGCTACGCCAACTACCCGTTCGTCTTGTCGAACCAGCTTGTCACTGTTTTAGCAGTCTACTTATTCGCTCTATACAGCGGTAGCCAAGTCGATACTGGTAGACTCTACATCTCGCTAATGATAGCGTTA
>JAADCY010000060.1 GCA_013154205.1 Thermoproteota archaeon
CAAAAACAAAAACAAGAAAAGGCAAAACAACAATCCCCCCACCAACACCAAGAAAACCACCCAACAAACCAGCACAAAAACCAACAAAAACTAGACCAAGATACTCAAGGAGAGGCGTGTAGTATGTCATGTGCAGGTAGCCGTGTTTAGCTGTTTTAAAGATAACCGTAGTCTAATGAGAGATCTCGCGTAGCAATGCCGGACTTGATTTACGAACATACTTGAGAGTCTGTTTTGTACATTTTCTGAGACTTACCATAAGTATAGGATCTTCCGGCAACGAGTTTAAAAACTCCTCAATACTCTTTAACACGTCTGTCCTTCCTACTATTAAATGAAATCTTCTCTCAAGGTTCTCAAGAATATCGTCAGTATAGAAGCTTAAGTAACATGTTGCTACAAGTACATATACGTCATACTTTGTGAATAGCATGTTTGCTGGAGGCATGTTGAACGGCGGAACTTTCTTTAATTCCTCTATGTCATAGTAGCGCTCCCATAACTCATAAGGAGCTATTAGTCTCTTAGATTTCAAGGTCTCGTACAATTCAGTTGATGGATGTATGCAAAAGTATGAGAAGTACACCATATCAAGCTTCACGTTCTTACAGAACTCTATATTCTTATCTATATTGCCTAAGTTATCATATGGATGACCTATCATAAACGATCCCACCACAAGAATGTTAGACGACGCAGCATTTCTTACTGCTTTCTCGACAACATTTCTACTATATCCTCTCTTGAGCTTTTTTAGCATATAGTCGGATGCGGATTCTATACCAAAAAATATGATCTTGCAGCCAGATTTTGCTAGAAGGTTAAGTGTTGACTTATTCACTGTGTCAGGTCTCGTGTTAATGCAGAACGATAAATTATTTCTATACAGTACTTTACATATTTGTTCGAGTCTCTTTACATTTATTGTAAATGTATCGTCCCAAATCATTAATGAGTCTATGTTATATGTTTCCACTAAAAGTTCTATGAGACCTTCAATATATTTAACACTATGTGCTCTATAGTTTCGAGATGTCGCACAGTACGAGCATCTATAGGGGCATCCTCTCGAGGTCAGTATAGGGAGCGTTCTTTTGCCGATGCGTCTGTGGAGCGAGGGCCTGTATCTGTCCCATCTTACGATATCGTATGCAGGATATGGTAATCTATCTATCTCACGTACAATATTGTACCCATCTTTAAGTACTGTTGTCTTTCCTATCCTTGCAGCTATGCCCCTGATTTTCTCGCTTTTCAGTAGGTTATCTATCTCAGAACCTCTTCGCATGTTCTCTACTATCTCCTTCATAATGAGCTCCCCTTCTCCAAGTACTGCAACATCAATACCTATCCTTTCTATACTTGCTTTGGCAGTTTCTCTACATATGTGAGGGCCCCCTCCAATAACTACAGCATACGGGTTTAATGACTTTATAATGCTTGTCAACTTTCTCGCGGCATCAACAGATATATCCGTAATGTAGATTCCTACTATTATAGTATACCCGCTAGATTTTCTCACAATATTTATGAACCTATTATAGTCATCTTCATAATCTAAGTCGACGAATACGGGCTCTAAGTTCAGATGTTCTCTCAGAAACGCAGCTATGCTCAGCAGACCTAAAGGAGGTAAGCTTGAGCTTGCTGCTCTCTTGAACCCGTAGTTCGTCGTGTACTGAGGGTTAACTAGCAAGATCCTATCGTATACTTTATCTATCCTATTTCCCTTTACCTCAGATACCATCCTCCGTATATGTCCCATACTATCCACCCTCTTCTTTTGATGTATGACATTGATACAACATACGTTTTTGACCGAGGCAATCTTGGGACTACCTTACTGTTAATCTCTTTAAGAAGACTGACCATCTCTTCGATGACGTTATGAGGCATCTCTGTGTAGCGCTCTGGTATCTCTAAGCCCTTTCCTGTTGAACTCTGATAGATGTTTCCTGGAGGCTTAAGTGACAGAAGTTCCTTTAAGGATAGAGGTCTTCCCTCGATATTGACTAGTTTCTCATACGTCAATATTTTCTTTACCTTATCTATACGATATTCTATGCTTTTCCTATATTCCTCCTCTCCTATGATATTTCTGCTAATAACTGTACCAGTAGTAATATCTATAATCATGACCTCATGAGGCTTGATGTTTCCATGCCTAAGATCCTTCAGGTCAAACCCTCTACCTACCACTTCAATTACTATCTCATTCCCCCCTCTTGTTAATAGACAGTTGGCACTATACACATTCTGAAATCGTGAAAAAGGTTCTGAGAGTAGTACGTATATGTGCTTCTGTGCTGAGTTCCTTACTAGTTTTAAGAGTGCATCATAGTTGTAGATTAGTATTCCTCCTACAGGTTTGTCTGTTGTGAACTCTGTGTAGTCGAATCTTACTAGGAGTGGAAGACCTAATGTTCTCACGACATCTCTAATGGCAGCCTCGTCATAATCTACGATCAGTATAGTGTGCGGTGTAGGTATCTTATATGATGATAGTAACGCTATAACATAGCTCTTCAGAAGTTTGAGACGGAGTAGATAGTCCAGTAATGGACTGCTCTCACCTACCTTGGAGAGGTCTATTAAGCTTGATCCGAGAAGCCTTCTTAAATTTTCAATCATTTCCGTAGCCTCGTGTTATTTGTTGCGTGATGATTTAAGAGCCCTTCGCCATTAAGTACAGTGACGTTATGTTTAGTCGTAATGATTAACAGCTTCTGGTCTGAGGTAATATTTAAACTATTCTGAGATAGAATAGTCTTGTACATGCGCTATATACCAGATAGGTGTTGGGTGTGTGCTGAGTTGTTGAATATTAAAGATCTTAGAAATCCGGGATACAGATTCAGGAGAGGTCGCGTGATCTTAGAATCTGATAACCTTGTTGTGCTTCCCGCTCTCGGTTCTTTTGTACCTGGCTATCTAGTCATTGTACCTAAGTATCATAGGAATACTATTCTAGATTTTCTTGATCATAAAGAGGACTTCTTCAACGATCTAGCAATCACTATTGCTATACTGGTGGTATCTTTATTCGATATTTATCAGTGTAGTTATGTTCTGATATTTGAACATGGAGAGTATAGTAAGTCTGTGGAGCATGCACATATCAATCTTGTCCCCGTGAATTTCAATGTTGATGATCTTATAGCTCGGCTAGACAGCAGTGATGGGCTAGAGCTGAAGTATGCTGGCTCATTTAGAGACTTTGTAGAGCTTTATAGGAAGGTTGCAGAGGTATCTGGTGGCAGGTCAGATTATGTGCTCATTATCGTGGTCTCGAGAGACCTAAGGTTGAGAGCGTACATATACAGGGAAAACAGAGTAGAACGTCAGAGGATTCGAAAAATTATCTGCGAGATACTGTGTAAAGAGAGGTCTCTAGATGGTAAGGAAGGCTCTACATTATGTACTGAGTATCAGTGGGACTGGAGGCGCTACCCCTATCCTGGCAACATAGTTAAGACATTTAACGACTTTAGAGAATACTTTAGTGAGAACTCGAGCAGAGACTGGGGCAGTGTAAACAATCTTGTGAGAGAGTTCATAACGAAGACAGTTCCTACTTTAGTATCAGCGCATATACGAGGCGTAGATAATGCCGTGCACTGGGGTCTTCTCATAGCTGCTATAGTTATAGCGGGGTTATCCGGCATAGTTCGTGCTGGGTCTTTTACCGGATGGTTCCTTATACCTCTATCATCACTAATACTACTATGCATAGGCCTCCTATCAATCCTTCAAGTACTAGGCAGAGCGTACATACACTACCTCTACGCTAGAACCTACGGAATCGTCAGAAACACCATAAACTATCTCTACCTCACACCACTTCCAGAAAAAATAATTCCACTACAACTATCAGCGCTACTACTCAAATGCATAGAACACTACAGATATTTAGAACAAGGAAGCATTACAGAAATGTTCAAAGACCTCGGAAAAATATTCCCTACAGCACTACTACTACTAACAATAACGATCATACTAATAACCCTGGAAATACTCATTGAAATAAAACTAAACCAAAATAACCTGATACTACTTAACATACCCATAATAACTACAACAATGATAATAGCCCTAATACACTTAAAATCGCTCAAAAAATGGCTCACAAACCGGACAAAAAACAACATATGTACACCAACATACAAACATCTCACAAAAACCCACGCAAAAACACCAAACATCCCACAAACCAAAAACAGAAACCCTTAAAAAACCCACACAACAAAACAAAAACAGCAAAAAAGCCCCGGTAGTATAGCCTGGCCCAGTATGCGGGCCTGTCGAGCCCGTGACCCGGGT
>JAADCY010000122.1 GCA_013154205.1 Thermoproteota archaeon
CCGAGGAGAAACTAGTAGAGATCGCTGACAGGATATACCTGATCGAAATGGCGTTCAACGTCAGGCAGGGCATTAAGAAGAAACACTACGCGGTACCGTTCCCGCCAGAAATAATCAATACACCAAAGGTTCAAGCTGAAATAAAGAGGCACTGGGAAATGGTTGATGAGTATCTGAAAAGGAGGGGATGCGACGTAGAGACCGCTGTGCCGAAGAGAGAGACGCTGAAGAAGCTGGGGATTGAATGGGTTGCCGATGAGATCGAGAACAAGGAGTTCCCAGAGTGGGATGGTCCACCTCTATGGCCTCTAGACAAATATCCACGTGGGAGGTGAACAGGATGGCCCACAGATATATCCTGGCCGTAGATTATGAGAAATGTACTGGATGCCACCTATGTGAGCTAGCCTGTAGCATTAAGCACTACGGTGTCGTCAATCCATACCTGTCGAGAATAACAATCATTACAAAGCCAGAGATACAGGCATCGACACCAGTATATTGTCTACAATGCAATGACGCAATGTGTGCTCGTGCCTGTCCAGCTAACGCTATATACTTTGACGATAAGACTGGTGCATGGCTAATAGACTATAACAAGTGTATCGGCTGCCGTGAATGTGTATACGCCTGTCCATTCGGAGCGATCTCGCTGACGGTCAAGGCCGAGCCGATAAAGTGTGATCTCTGCGGCGGAGATCCAGAGTGTGTAAAGGTATGTCCACATGGAGCGATATTCTATGGTCCTGAATACGAAGTTGTTAGGAAGCTGAAGAAAGGCAAAGCTGTAGGCATAGTATATGAGGTTCTCGAGAAAGGTATTGAGGTACCCGCGGGTAACCGTGTCAAAGAGGCTGAAGAAGCCGTTAAGACGCTGTACAGGATCTGGGAGGAGAGGAAGAAACTCAATATTTAACCTTAACATTATTTTTTCTCTTCCCTTCTCATTAATCGATATAGCTATGTAGTGGTTGGGAATGAAGTGTGAGCAAACGTTTGTATAAGGTAGTGAGATGATCAGTAGTGGACAAATACATACTAGACATAGACATCGAGAAATGCAATGCATGTATGAGATGCGTATTCGCATGTTCCCTTGCCCGTAGCGGCGTAATAGATGAGAGGCAAGCCATGATAAAGATCATAGTGGAAAAAGGCATAGTGATAGATATCGCTGTCTGTAGACACTGCGATCCTGCTCCCTGTGTTAATGTTTGCGAGTTCGACGCTCTGCGCGTCGAAGACGGACGCGTCGTACTGGATCAGTCAAGATGCACAACGTGTAAAGCATGTATCTCAGTATGCCCCTTCGGGGCAATCAGGGAATCCTATGGAGGCGAACTTGTTAAATGCGATCTATGCGGTGGAGACCCGGCATGCGTAAGAGTTTGCCCTACAGGTGCCATAAAGTATGTGCCAGCACATATGGTTAGGACAAGAAGGATAAGCAGTGTTGCCAAGACTATCTATGAGTACCTCGAGAAGATCGGTGGGAGGTGAACGATTCTATGAAGACAGTAATAATTGGTGGTGGAATAGGAGGAATATATACCGCATATTATCTCGTAAAATACGGTTATACTCCAAACGATATAACAGTGATCGCGGCAGAATGGCCGCCGTACTCCAAGCATAGGCTCGCCGAAGTGCTGAGCGAGAAATTATCAATAGACTACACATACATCGGCATATACAATCTCCTACTAGATAAAGGCATTAATGTCATACATGGTGTTGCAGACAAGATCGACATTACCGAGAAGAAGGTACTACTAAAGGGAGGCAGCGAGATCATTTATGATAACCTTGTCATAACTACAGGCGGAAAACCATTCATACCCCCGATAAAAGGCGTCAATCTCGATAACAATATGACTTTCTACGACATAAAAGATCTAAAGAAACTCATGAAAATACGGGGTCCGCTAAGAATAGCTGTTATAGGAGCTGGACTAGTAGGTTTAACGGCTGCTTCAGCGCTTAAAAGGATCGGAGCATCAGTAACAGTCTACGAGCTAATGGAAGACATACTGCCAGGCGTAATAGATAAACCATTATCTTCAAGGCTAAAAGACTACCTAGTGGGAAAAGGATTAAGGATATACACCGGTACAAGAGTCGAAGAGATCATAGGTGACCACAGAGTTAAAGGAGTAAAAGCATCGGGAAGGATCGATCCAGCAGACATAGTTGTCTTCGCTACGGGAGTTAGACCAAACACAGGCCTCATAAAAGACATTGGTATCGAAACAGTACGTGGAGTGATCAAGATAGACAGGACTGGAATGACCAGTATCAAAAACATATATGCAGCCGGGGACTGCGCGCTAAGCCATGACTTGATCACTGGTAAAGAAGTTTATAGGCCTCTAGGATTCGTTGCAGCTCATTATGCGAGAATTATAGCACGAAACATTATTGGGACGAAGAAAGAGACACGTGGCATTGTGCCAACAATATATGAGAACATCGGAGGAGCACATATTGTTAGAGTGGGTCTAAGCTTGAAGGAAGCCGAATCACTGGGCCTTACACCCTCAATTCGCTGCGAGGAAACAATTGATCAGATCAGTTGTACGGTCGTCGAAGACGGAGCACCAATAGGTTATGAAGCCGTAGGCTTCAATGAGCGCATAAGGAATAAGGCGTGGCAGGTATACTACGATATCCATACGTTGTACTCATAACATGAACATATCTAACAAGGTTTTAGAACAACTTCTATCCTAATTTTATTTTTAGAACTAACATAGGGTAGGGTATGTTTGTTGTCAAATATGACTAAAACCCTTATATGTGTAGCAATAGCAGGTGTTCTTTTCATAACAGCTATAATATATGGTGTTAAGTACTTGTTCTTCATAGCGGCTTTCTTCGACTGGCTACCTCTCCCGACAGGATGGATGAAGATGAGTGGTAGTGATGAAAAGATAAAGAGAGCTGGTATATTCCACGGCATAATAACTATTATAGCATACATTATTGGTGTGTTATGGCTCATATTTACGAGCATAGGGCCTCTCAGCCTAGGATACTTATTCCTTGAGCTATGGTTCATAGCCGTGATCGTTGGGGCGTATGTAACTAGCCTGAAGGCTGAACAATGCTCATAGAAATAGGAAAGGGTTATGCGGGCCCGCGGGGATTCGAACCCCGGGTCTCCGGCTGGCCCTGCAGTCCATAGTGCTTAGGAGGCCGGCGCCCTATCCTGGCTAGGCTACGGGCCCATCCAATAATTGTTCTCCTAGATTGTTGTCGCTATATAGTTTTCTCCCTTCTGATCACCTATATTTTATATTAGCAGCTATGAAATAGTATCGTGACTCGTGTGGTGGTAAGGAATGGGGTATGGATTGGACGACTTGGCATTGGTTCTTGGAAAACTAGTGGATCATGGGGTAGACTATGTTGTAATCGGTGATACTGTTGTTCAGCTTGCACTGAAAACTAAGACGTTCGCAGGCGATGTAGACATATATGCTTTACAGCCGAGCCCCTTGATAGAGCAGGAATTCTATGGTGAGATAGCCGAGAAGGAGGGATGGGGATATAGTACAACCGATATAGGGACTCCGAGATTCATTGCGTCAGCTGGGGATAAAGAGATCATAGTCGAGATATATGAGAACTTCATGGATTTCAACATACCATTAGAGATCCTAGAATCCGCGGGTAGTATAAAACTTAAGGGATATAAGATTAAGCTCATAAAACCCGAAGAATACCTTGTCCTAAAAGCCAGGCAAGGAGTAGATCTTCAGAAATTATCAAATTATCTTAAGAAGCTAAAGAAGATTGATGTAAAGCTTGTAGAGAAGACCATTAAGTTGTTCCCTAAGGATGAACAAACACTCATTAAGAACAGGCTTGCAAGCATAGGTTTGAGGATCAAGTAACGTCGGGTCAGCGAAGAGGACATCATCGCCAATGCTCAGTTCCGCCGGAACACCCCATCACATTTATTGATTGGCTCTGTATAGCCAAAAATAATTTATCACCATAGATGCAATACTCTTTAATGTCCCCCGCTCCCCGAGCGACATCTGCCGGACGGGCATGGGATGACTCGGGGGTTCCCGGCCTTCAACCCATTAATTATGTGCCTGCACCGATGAGGTGCCTTCTCCTCGAGACCGTCATGGGATGAACGATGCACCGGTTACCGAGGCCATTGTTTCTAACAAAATAATTCAGCGGAAGCCCTAGGGATACCATTAATATACTCTACTTACTTATCTAGTCCTAACTGTGAATGAAACACAGCAATGGGCGGACGGTGAGGAAGAAGCATTG
>JAADCY010000041.1 GCA_013154205.1 Thermoproteota archaeon
TGTTTGATCAGTGGATTATCAATTATTACAATTCTTCTATCCATTGTGCCCTGCAAACCTTTAGAACTTATAACACTATTATATTTATCGCTGGGGATAATATGAAGATCTTAATTCTAGGATATGGAAGCTACGATGGATACTTGTTCAACTCATGCCTCGACATAGCACTTGAATTAGGTAGGAAACTAAGAGGGGTTCATCGAGATACCCTAGTAAGGATACTGCGTGTCTCGTTAAGAGAAGTAATGGATTTCTTCTTGAACAAAGTCCAGCAGATCAATCCAGACATCATTGTTGGCCTTGGAATGTATCCTGGTGCTAGACAACCAATACTCGAGGCTGCAGCGATCAATATAGCTAGTTATAAGATCCCTGATGCAGATGGGGTGATACATGATTTCAGAAAACTATACAATGATAGTGAATTAGTTTTGACACCATTATTTGATCCCTTAAGCATGATTAATGAGTGTAGGAAAAAAGGTCACGATATAATTGTTGGGTTGTCAGCCGGCACTTATCTCTGTAATGCTTTAGCCTATAATATTTATAGATGGAGTAGAAAAACAGGCCGTCCTGGAGTGTTCTTTCATGTTCCGATGACTACGAATACCCTTCTACGGAATAAAGCGGTCATAGATGAAAAACGTTATCCCATAGTTCCTATCGGGGAATGTGTTGAATCGATTTATTGTGTGATAAGTAAGATACTAGATCGCTTCGAGAAGCATTGGTCTGACGAATAAGACTCCTTTCACGCTATTGATCTTTTTAACGAGATCCCTTATTACTTGGGATTCTCCTCTAACTAAGATTGCGAGCATACATTTCTCCCTTGTTAAATGAACGTGTAATGTGGCGATTATAATGTCTATATATTCATGCTGAATATCGGTCAGCTTCTCATCGACGCCTCGGATATCATGATTGTAAACCACACCTATTACACCTGCTACCCTTCCTTTAAGGCGCCACTTGTTTTCAGCTATGAACAGCTGGATTGCTTCCTGAATGGCTCTGGAACGACTTTTTATCCCTAATGTTTTCATGCACTCGCGTAATCCCTTATCTAGATCCTCGTTAAGATATACTCCGAATTTTACGCCGTGAGCCCGTTTTCCATTCAATACTTTCACCTATTTCTAAGGCAAGTCTAGGAAAGAATGTCTGTTGTTACTCCCCAGACGCGTAATAGGAGAGGAGTGTTTGTCCATTTCTTCACTTCTTCCAAGGCGTCTAGGCCAAACATTTCTCCGGAAGACGTTATGACATGTGCACCGAGTATGTTTTTCTGAGGATCAAGCAATATCTTGGCTTCATCACGTGTTCCTCTTTTCTTAACCGTCACATATAGGAACTTATAACTTGCAGTATCTTTATCCTTGAGAAGCTGATTAACTACGTCTAGGTCAAAGGCGTCGATTTTTGAATCAGCCAGTAATTTTGAGTTGAACAATATTTGGGCTATTGTTACAGGATCAGCTAGTTTAAGACTGCCTTCTTCAATAGATATCTTAGGCTTAGGCGCCTCTACTATTGTTTCAACAGGCTTCTCCACCGGCGTTTCTGGCTGGGCTTCTTCCATTTTTACCGCTATGGGTTTTGTCTCCTCAGCTGCAGGTACAGGTGTTGTCTCACTAACACTTGGAACAGTTTCAGCTATGACTTCTGGCTGTTCTTCGATGCGGGCGCCCCTTATTTCTTCTACCTCCTTACGAGCTCTTTCCAAGAGTTTTCTAAGGATAACAGGTTCTTTTTCTCCAGGCTTATATTTGCGGTCAACAGGACCGTTTCTTCCAAGATAGGATCTAAGTTCTTGTACGAACTTGTTCACGAGCCCCGCTATTGCTCTCCTGTTCTCACCGGAGATCTCTATGCTTAGATTAACAGTTGTTGTTCCTGGAAACAGGACTTGGAGCTTCGCATTTATCCGTATTTCAACGGTTGAACCTACAGCTTCGATCATTATGTCATAGTCATCTAGGAGCTCTACTCTAAATAATAGGATGTCACGAAATCTTGTTAGCCCTTTTCTTAGATTTATTTCCGCTAATACGCCTTCTTTGGCTCTTTTAACGTTTCTGACAAAAGACAAGTACTTCAATAGTTCTTCTAGATCGATTAAACCAAGTCTAACCCTATCTATTTCTAACGGGGAAACCACTACTCTCTTAAAAACTATTGATGACACTTATTGTCACCTTTTTCCATATCCTATTATATATCAATGACGTAATAGATATAAGTATATATTTTGTCGGCGGTATATTATTGGATAGTTACATCATAATAACATTCATTATGGCGTTCCCACGTCTATCTGTATGATATCGTTAAATACATCAATTGAAAACGTTATCAATGAAGGTACTGCAAGCTTTTCAATCCTAGTACTTGCTGGTAAGCTTTTTTCATCCAAGTAATAGCGAGCTGTTGAGCTCATAAATACTATACTTTTATCAGTGGTTAATCTATAATAATCATAGTATTCATCAGTTTTTTCTTTATAATCTCTTCTATAATATATGAAATATCCCTCAATAAACTTATTATTGCAGGAGGGCTTAACGCCTAGCACACCTATAGCGATCCCCAGCTTAACAATATTGGGATTATTAATTATTATCGTGAGTATTTCTTTGGGGATCTCCCAGAATTTTTTCCCGGATATATATTTGATTAATCCATATGTATCGGATCTTCCATCTTGATACTTCGTAAAGAACCCTGTCAATGTACCGTTCATAATGAGCCATGCATCGTAATTATCGTTTGTATAGAAATGGAACGGATGTGTGTCATTAATCACTTTGCTATAACCCGGGGATGCTAGTCTTGCATGGATCAGTAGCGCGGTACTACTGCTTTTTTCTCTGAGATGCTCGAGGATATTGATTAGTTGTTTGTATCCTTTATAATCAGTATATATGGGGTCTAGTGATTTATACTCGTAGATACTACTACTTGTTATTAGAACATAACCCCATCCATCGTGATGATTCTTCTTTTTACCCTTAGTACGCTTCGCTAAGAACGGGTCATGCTCAGCAGCTTTTCGTAGAGATTCTAGTAGATTAAGGGGTAGTTCTGTCCTGATATCATCTTTTGAAAAAACACCTACAATCATTCTGCACATCAGTATTCACCAATATTATTGGTGTGGCTTTAAGAACAATCATTTATAGATCTTAATCTTTTCCCCTGTCTCAACCTTTAGGACGTCTGCTGCGCTCGATTTATTGATGCCTATTTCGAAGTAGCCCCAAGAATTGATATAGCAGGCAACCTCTCCTTCTGGGACATTACTGAAGCTGCGTACGTATGGGCATTCAAAGCCGCGGGATCCGAGAATAACATTGATCGTATCACCTATTTTAACACCTATTCTCTCGACGAGTTCTTTCTTTATATTACTCATGATGTTGCCGAAATGATCAATATATATGATCCTGCCTTCAACACTTCTATCCCTAATTATTGGCGCCGGGATATCTATTTTTACATATTCATCAACTGGTTTGCCGAGCTGCTCAGGACTGATCCCACGTGATAGCCATGCAGCTATTGGTGCGAATATATCTCTTCCGTGAAAAGTACCGGATACCTCTGGTAGTCGAAACGGTGATTCGGATACATCATATATGCCTACGACACCGTCTTCTTCGGCCAGCAACGATAAGCATCCATTATCAGGGCCTACGAGATAATAGTTCCGAGTTATAATAAGTATTGCACGCCGCGAACTACCGACGCCCGGGTCTACGACACAGGTAAAGATTGTTCCTTTAGGGAAGTATTTAGCTGATACGAGAAGTATAACTGCTGCAGCATTAATATCGAATTTTCTGACATTATGTGTAAGATCAATTATTTCAGCGTCGGGATTGATCGATTTGATGACGCCCTTCATAACACCAACATATGGATCTCTGAGACCAAAATCAGTTATTAGAACCACTGGTCCAACCAATCTAAACCACCGCTCACCTGGTATCATCAAAGATTAGGTTATATTAAACAAAAATAAATGATACTAATGGTTGCCGGGGATGGAGCCGATGGGCGGGCTGAACAGTGATGAACCATTGTAGCCACAACCCGGCAACCCATGAAGCTTATTACCAAGCCAGAATAAACCCATATACAGGCCCGATGACAGGCAGCGGATAAACGGATCATAAGATGAAGACACATCACGGGGAGGGCCAAACAAATTTATAAACTAAGAACA
>JAADCY010000081.1 GCA_013154205.1 Thermoproteota archaeon
TGAGAAAACAAATCGCAATAATCGGAATATTCGCGCTCGTAATGCTCGTGGGCTCAATAGTAGCCTACGCCATGTGGTACCAGACACTACTGATAAACAACTATGTAAACACAGGCAAACTAGACTTCGCATTCAAGTATGGCACAGTATCGACAACAGACCCCGTAAACACACCTGATCAAATGGTAAACTATACGCTAATACCACAGAAGGAAATCATACCAGTCCCTGAAAACAAGGATGTTGGAACAACATATGTAAAACTGATTGATACAGACGGCGATGGAGACTATGACGCGTTAAACGTTACAATAGTAAACGGATACCCATGGTACTATACACACATAGGGTTCTCCGTGGTAAACTCAGGAACAATACCGCTCAAGATATGGCGTATAAGATTCTACAATGGCACAGGAACATCAACATACTATTCAGTATACAGTGAGCAGAACGCAAACGGGACAATGATAGACCTAAACGGAGACGGTAAACCCGACATACTCATGTGGTGGGGAGACAACTTCGGAGTACAGCTCCACCCAGGGCAGACAGCCGATATTAGCTTCGACATAACAATACTCCAGGACATGCCCCAGAACGCAAACCTAACATTCATAATATACTATGATGCAATCCAGTGGAACGAATACGATAGCAATGTGCCCTCGGGCAGGTAATATATAAGTTAACCGTATAAAATAGGGGGAACATTTTTCAACCCCTATATACAAACCCTTTTGTATAAAATAATGAAAAAGTGAGATAGAATTTGTTATCATCAACCAAGAATTATTTATCGATTCTAATACCTCTTTTACTATTAATATTAACTTATCTAATTAGATATCTTAACATACTCTACGGTATATCTTTCTATCTGGTACTTATTTCTATGAATATATCGATAATCGCTATCACGTACAGAAGAATAATCTACAAGAAACCAACATACAACATAATCTCTGCCTATCTCCCATTAATGATCGCTGCCACGCTGGCGCCTCTCTTCTTTTCAGGAATATTCTTTGGATTCGGTAAGAGCATATACTTCGTCGAACCATTAGCCGTTATAACACCGTTTATCTTGACTTTAACAAGTTTGACGGCTATAGAACATGTTAAAGCTCTAATGCTGAAAAAATGGAACGTAATGTTCGTTATGCTCATAAGTATAATCATGTCAGTTATCATGATACAGCCTATACAGATGGTAACGAATGCTGGCGAAACCAGTATTTTATTTATGAGAGAACTCATGATGAACTTAACCACGAGCATAATTATCATACTCTATGGCCTTCTTCCAGCACTTTATTACAGACTTGGGGTTGATCTTATATGGTATTATTTCCCAATACAGCCAATGATCAAGACGTATATGTCGGGAATTATGTTAATGATAGGAATAATAGCCGCTTTAGTTATCTTAGACTACACAAAGTTTACCCATAGCCCTGTACTCACCGCTAAGAAGGAAATTGGTATATTCAGTAAGATCAAAGCTGTAACACCAGTATTGATTCTAGGTCTTATAGCAGTGTCTCAGTTTGCAGGAGTACATTCTTTTGTAGTCCTTACGGGCTCTATGGAACCGAGGATTAACCCAGGTGATATGGTCATTGTTAGGAAGGCAGAACAGTATAGTGTGGGAGATATAATAGCGTTCTCGACCCGAGGTACAATCATAGTTCACAGGATACACGGTCTTGAGGATAATCAGGTTGTCACGAAAGGTGATGCAAACAACTACGTAGATCCCTGGAAAATAGATCAGAGTAGAATCATCGGCAAAGCTGTGCTAATAATACCTTATCTAGGCTATCCATTGATACTACTGTCTAATCTGCTCGGCACGTACTATATGGGGTTATTGTTTCTGGTATCGTTAATTCTTCTATTCTTGTTTTTATCGTATTACATTAAGCTTATTAGAAGGTGGTACACATATGAAACTAGTTAAAAATTATAAGAGAATACTATTAATAGTATTAGTCCTATCCCTGGCGGTATTCATAGTCTCAGCATCCGCCCTTAGCCTAGCATATAGAACACCCTCGTATATACGGAAAAACATAAACACGAAGATCCTAGAAGCAAGAGCTGTAATCAATTATTCCTACCATATAAAGCCCTCAATATTGTTTGATAACAAAACCGAGATTAGAAGCAACTCTATCTATATGACACTTGCTAAAGGATTATCATATAATATTACGATCAACTACAAATACAGGGAAGATCCCAATTATGGTGTCCCGACAAACGTCTCGATCAATGCTGCCAAAATAGTGGAAATAACAACGTCGTCATGGAGAAAAACAATTATCAATGAAAATATGCCGACAACAAATAATACATTCGCAGATAATGGATATGTGTCATTTGATAAATACACGGCTTTTGTGAAAAACGTGAACAACCAGATAGGTTTACATCCTATAGGATATACTATAATGATAAAATACAAAATATTGTTCACAATAAACTATGACTACGCATATCAGGTATACTCTTTCATCCCCACAATAACAATTCATTATGATGAACTAAACAGGGTTATAGCAACAAGAATAGACAATACAACATTAGATGTAAGCCGTGACAGTGCAACATATATACCAACAAATACAACGATATTTGGTCTAACATTTAATACAGGATGGCTACGTGAAAAAACGTTTTACACAGCTCTAGTATCTGCAGCCGTAATGCTTTCATCTCTAGGTGCCGTCGCATATTATACTATTAATGATAATAGCGGATATCGGGCCGGGAAGGTACTACAGAAATACAAATCAAGAATATTCAAGGGGAAATTCATAAGAGGAAATAAGGAAGTGGTTAAAGTCGAAGATATTAATGATATTGTCAGGGCTTCTGAGCTTTATGGTGAGATAATAATATATGATCCTGAGAAGAACTGGTTAGTCGTTAATGCGAGAAGTAATACAATAGTTTATGAAGATGAAGAACTAGACAAAATACTATAGTGATCTTTAGGCCTTGATGTATATCGGGTTTCTTCCACCACTATAGAGTTTTATTAATCCTTTTTCACTTGCAATCCTTAGCAGTTTCCGCGCAGTACTGATCCTAATACTATATGCTTGCGCTAATTGGTATGGAGTTATTACTTTGAAGGAGCCACGCTTCAGATCGCGTTCAAACCGTTTAACAATATCACCGGTAACCTCGATCTGCGTCTCGAGAGATACTATTCTTTTTGTCTCTGTAGTTTCCTCTTTGCGTCCTTTCTTACCTCTAGCCATGCTAGTCACCTGGACTAGGGTTTTAGTTGTTAACAATATTTAAACTTGTGTGTTCTTCTAGGCCTCTAGTATGTAAATATTGGTGCAAGTAATGATGCTATTAATCCTGAAAGGTAAATGCCGTCGAAAGTCCCTGCTCCCCCTATGCTGAGCATTGTTGCACCGTATTGTTCAATGAATTTTTCTAGTTCTTTACTAAGCCTAAGCAAATCAGCCCCTATTAGGCTGCCTAGAACTCCGCCAATATATGCTATGGGCATCGCAATGAGTGTCTCATGGATAAGAAGAGCTGTTACTATAACACTTGTTAAAGGAGGCAGAAACGCGGGAACCGCTATCCCGACACCAGGTATGGCGCGTGACGACGCATATGATACGGCGGCGGTTACGGCTATAACAATGAGCGACTCCACAAAATATATTGTTGACACTATAGCTATTCTAAGCAGTAATAATATGCTCATAGTAATCGGGATAATGGCTCCTCCAACATTGATCGCAAGGACTACTTCTTGCATGACTATCCTAGGTGTTATCACAGGAAACGGTATTCCGAAGAAATTCACGTATCTCTGCTCAAATACGAGTAGTTGTCTCCCAGTCCTTATCCTCTTAATAACAATGTTGATCGGGCTGAGAACAAGGCTCATAAGGAATATTAGTGGGCCTATTAGAAACGCTGTAACCTTTGGTAATCCGAGAAGATATGATAAGTACCCGAAAATGTAGGGTGCAGCTAGAAACAGAGGGAAAAGGAGTACTAGGTAGAACATAAATACAAGTGGATGTGACGGAAAGGAAACAATTATACGTTTATCACGCCTACCCTCATCGAGGGATGACGGTCCGGGCGCGAAACCCTCCTCATCCCTCAGCGGGTCTGGGGGAGTCATAGTCTTCATCCCGAAACCAATGATCTTTGTTCAGAGATATGTGTTAAATGTGTTTTTATA
>JAADCY010000232.1 GCA_013154205.1 Thermoproteota archaeon
AAGTATGCGGGCCTCTCGAGCCCGTGACGCCCGTCGGGATCACGGCCCTGGGCGCGGGAAACCCGGGTTCAAATCCCGGCGGCGGCACCTTTCCCAACAAGTTAACTACACTGGTACGTTTCATGTATTCTTCTAGAAGGATTCTCGTTAGGCGTCTCAGATCCCGCTTGGTATATCTGGTAGATACGGGCCATCTCCTCGAGTGGGTCAATGTAGAATGTCTTGACTCTCCCATTAACCCTGTACTGGTCATACACGTAGAGCTTACCCTTAACCCGTTTAACAACAATGGCCAAGCTGTTTTCTCCCGAGAACAATTAGTTTTTATCAGAACAAGCAGGCTCTCTTGATATTATTATTAAAAAATAATACCAAGAACTAAAAGCGTTGAAATGAGGAATAATATATTTGAAAAATAGGTGTAAAAGCGCATTGTTTATTATAAAAGAGAAATTTCTAACATTAGGTTCTTTAGGATGGATCTCAAGCTCAATTTATCTTTATTATAAAAACTTTAGTTTTCAAAGTATAAAGAATATTGAATATTAAGTACATGTATCGTTGAGGAAAACAATTCTTACGATTATCTCTGCTAAATTTATATTGTCTTTATTTTTTAATGGTGTTAGGATGCGGTATAGTATTGAGATACAAGGCTATGGTATTATTGGTTTTAATGGTAGTAGTGAAGTTGTTAGTCCGCTCGACGCGATCATAGCGTTGTTTATTCTTGAGGCATGTGTTGAGAACGGTATTTGTTGGAGAGTTGGAAATAGTACGTATGAGTGTGACATTGATATTATGGATTTTCTAGAGGAGGCTAAGAATAAGGCTTTGCGAGCCATAGGCAAGTATTTATTGTCAAGATATATGTATAGGAGGGTTCTTAACATCGAAAAAACAGGGGTTTAGTTTTTACTGAGAGAGCCCTGCGGCTCTCTTCAGGAATCCCTTTACCATGTCGACTACTTCCTTAGGTACTTTACCTTTCTCGTAGCAGAGCCACCAGTCTAGGCACTCATATGTCTTTAGTCTTTCTTCGGCTTCTTTGACAGTGCTGGCCGGAGGCACGATCACTGCGTCACCGATGATCTCGTTGTTGGGCCAGTTTGCAGGTAGTGCTCTACCATACTCATCGGTTATCTGGAGACCCTTTACGATCCTTAGTATCTCATCAATTAGTCTTCCGAGATTTAATGGGTAGTATAGTATAGTCCTGATGATACCTTTATCATCAACTATGAAGACTGCGCGGACAGTGACTACTGAAGATTCGGCATGGATCATTCCTAATTTCTTCGCGACATTGCCCTGCGGATCTGCGATTATCGGGAACGGTATCTCAACGCCTAGTTTCTCCTTGATCCACTCGATCCATTTTAGATGACTATAAGTATTGTCAACGCTGAGCCCTATTAGCTCTGTGTTGAGCTTCTTGAAATCATTGTATCGCTTGGCGAATGCTACGAACTCTGTTGTACATACTGGTGTGAAGTCCGCAGGATGGCTGAATAGTACGAACCATTTACCCTTGTAATCATCGGGTAGTTTTAGTGTTCCATGGGTTGTATGAACTGTTATTTCGGGGAATTTTTCACCTATTAAGGGTATTTGTCCAGGCATATTAACCACCTTATTCTAATAATTAAGAATATACTTAGAGTAATAAAAATATATTGTTAGAAAATCTAATTAAAAATATTAGGATTTATCCAGACGAGGCGGGGTAACCCCACGCTGGCCCTGATACTTTCCCGAATAAGGACTATAGACAGGACTACTAGTCCTTAGAAATACTACGTGAAGGAATCTTTGGCCCGGATAAACTCTAACTGGGCGTTTGGCGCCGACTATTTCAATAGTCACTTGTCCTTTAAACCCTGCATCAATCACCGTTGGAGGTATGTATAAGCCTAGCCTAGCAAATGTGCTCCGAAGATTGACCAAACCGACCAGGTCAACTGGTACTTCAATGTATTCCTGTGTAGTAGCCAGAATCCTGTCCCCAGGCATAATGATATAGCCTTCCCCCGGGTCCACTTCACTGCATATAAGGTATTTCTCCGGTAAACCCGAACGTGAATCTATTATTTCATCTCCTGCTGTATATCTGCAGAACTCGTTGCCGAATCTGAGATCTATACCGTTTTCTCTTATTGTATCAGGGTATAGGGGATCTATTTTCAGTAATTTTTTCTCAATATATAGCCTGATGTCCCAGTCGCTCAATATCATTTAGTTATCACCGAGAATTCATAAAGAGAAACGGTTTTAATGAGTCTACCGTATATTCCAAGGATCTCTTGACGCGTATCTTATACATTGTGGTATTTGTTCGTCTGCCACTCTTTCAGGGCAATATCTTATCGAGAATCTACAGTTGCCGTTTAGATATTTTTCTAGAGGACATATCTTTCCTTTTGTTCTTTGATCAAAGTACACGCATCTCGGGCCTGCATAAATGAATATCTCAGGGTGTACTTTATTCAAGGTTCTCCATATGATCCAGGCAATATATCTGATCTCCCATTGAGCCCTACTACACATACGTAGAGGTAGAAAGGACTCAATTAACTCACGGGCGTTCATTGTAACGATTAGCCTTGTCTTTATTGATTGTGGTAAAACATAGCGTGCGTCCTCGTACCCTATACCGTTTGCTAACAACCTATAATAATCTGAAATCGATCTAAGCAGTTCCTTAAGGAAGAGAGCATCTTTTTTATGAATGATGTGTGGGGGAATAATGAATGCCTTAGATGCGATCTCTAGTAATTTATCCCATTCGTTTACTTCATTGATAAATTTGTGGAGCATATCACTATATTGTCGGAAACGTTCACGATGAGAAAAATTATTTATTGTTGAGAACTTCTCGTGATCCAATGATTTAACGATCTCTCTAAGGTATTTATCACTATATCTCTGGCTCAGCTGCGTGTAGGAAGCTATTCTGTGCCTAACTATTTGGTGACTTGTAACACGACTACATGTTATCTCGAATGAATAGATACTGTGTTCTAGCGGCGATCCATGACCACGTAGGATCAGTTCCTGTATCCATTTTCTGATCTCGGTTTCTTTCATTTTCTGCTTAATTTTCTCTACTGGTTTGTGAGATATGGTTAGCTTTGAAGCGACAGCTATTAGTTCGGGGGCTTCGGGGAGATAGGACAGTAGATTTACAACTGGTTTGTACTGGTTCATAAGGTAACATGCCTCTTAATGATCACTTGGAGACTAGTTTGATCTCTAACATACGAGGCTACATACTCTAGTTCATCCGGTTCTGGATCGCAGTATTCGCTACACCATTCCTTATTTCTAGGATCCGTTACAGGGTAGCCTAAAAGAGGCTGTACGATAACATATGTCTTACGGTGATCCTTGATTATTGATAATGCCTTAGAGAGATCCTCAATGTAGTCTTTAGTATTAACTAGTTTTCGTGGAACAGGTATACGTAGTTCAAGCGGTATATCATTGTCTTTGACAAGCTCTAATCCTCTAAGAAACATTTCCCATAATTTATCCGATGTCCTCGCATCATGACCGTAGAGCATTCTATGCGGTGATTTTAGATCGGTTGCTATATGGTCAACTAGGTTCTCCTCTATTAGTTTCTTTAGTGGGTTCACAAGTGTTAGGTTTGTGTTAATACTGATCTTTACGCCGATCTCTCTGATCTCTCTCAGAAAATACATCAGAGGAATAAATTGTATTATGGGTTCTCCCCCTGTTACATGTAGGTAATCGATCAGATTCTTCGTAGTTTTAACATGTTCAATTATCTCTTTTACATCTAAAGGTCTACAGAATAACTGGTCGTTAATCGCCAAATGCCAGTTATGACAAAACGGGCATCTTAGATTGCATCCGCATAGCCATAATGTGAATGTGACGCTCTTATATACATCCACCATACTTATTGATTTCCATCCCGAACCGTATAGGTAGCCCATATTGTGAGTATTCGGTAGACGCAGCGATTTTGTAATTGTCTCCAAGCTAGATTACCTTATTTCTATTGAATCATTGAGTCTTAATCCTTGATACGTGGAATAAAAATTGGTTAGAAATAGTGTTTTCTCGTCCAGAACTCTCTTCTTCTGTACGGGTTCCAGTTCTTTAGCGGTCTATAGTATCCTATGATTCTGCTCCATATCTCGACGTCTTCATATCCGCATGCGGGGCATCTCCTATATA
>JAADCY010000083.1 GCA_013154205.1 Thermoproteota archaeon
ATATTCCCTATCCAATATACAAGCCTATATTGACATCGGATATTAATATTACAGCTGGGTGGACAATGATGAAGAAAATAGCTGCTATAACTATATTGTTAACAGTTATATCCTTACTTCTTACACCGATGATTAGCGCTCAATACGTCGTGGTATCATCATCAAGATCAGTATTTATATACGCACCATGTTTCAGTCCCGAGCAAAACTTGACTGGCACGCTCAAGGAACTCGTTAATAGCTCAGCGATATATGTAGTAACGCCTAAGCCTCCATACACACCTCTTTATGGATTACTAGAACTGGTCAATGGATCGTGGAGTCTGGGCAAAGGAATACCTGGAAATACAACGGTCATACTATCCAATGGAAGCAGAGTTTATCCCTACACCCTGCTCAACCAAGAACACTTGCAGAACAGGCTTGGGAAAGAATCAATGCTAGTAGCAGTTCAAGGCATTAACCCGGAATACTTCAATTACAGTGCGAACCCTTACTTCAATATTACAAAACAATACATACCTCCGCAGATAGTTAAGGTACCTATAAATGGTACGGCCGAATGGAAGCTCCTCGACACAACGATCAGCGTCTACAAGATAACAGGTGGCTACCGCCTAGTCATAAAGGGATACATAGATATTCTTGTCAGTAATAAGACCTATACCACGCCAATAGTAAAGCTGAACATAACGAAGACATCATTAGAGGTCGCGCCCGGAGCATACTGGCTGAAATTCCACCTGGTTCCCCAGGGCGATAATGTACTAGTGATAACGCTTGGCACTAGAGAGCCGAGGACATGGGTGGGCAAAAACTATGGAGAATTCCATAACCCTATAACCCCGTGGCTACCCGTAAGCTTCGCGAAAACCATAGGATATAACGCTACAAGATGGGCCCTCGGAGAGATAGCGTCGTTCTACACCTCTCTAGCCGACTTCATGTACTCATACACAAAGTCAAGATTTATCGCGATAAACTACCCGGTAATCTATAATGCCTACCTCATAGCGAAGGCTATGGGTCTCAATAAGAACCAGACAGATGAACTGGTAAAGATTGCTGTAGACGGCTTGAACAAAGTATTGGAGACAACGAGGAATAAGCTAGGAGCTGATACATCTGTGTTCATATACTCGTACTTCAGCCAATTACCAGGAGAAACCATTATCCAGGGTGCTACAGAAGTAGTGCCGGGTCTCTACAAAGTAACGGGTAATATCAACATAAACCAATTACCGAGCGGCACACAGATCATAAGCATTAACGGCGAGAAATATATCTTGGCGCCAATAAACGGTCTTAAGGGCTACCTAATAGCTAAAACACCGTACTCCGGAGAAGGAGTACAAGGTATAATACTGTCAACAGCGGTCTCAGGAATCTTCGGTGCGCTAGCCAATGACTACGGCATATCCGTATCTAAGCTTCTCGGAGAAATAGTGAAACTACAGAATAAAGTATCAGACCTAACAGCCGATAATATCAAGCTTAAAGACGAGAACT
Organism: Thermoproteota archaeon; assembly: GCA_013154205.1. GTDB lineage: Archaea > Thermoproteota > Thermoprotei_A > Sulfolobales > Desulfurococcaceae > JAADCY01. The sequence goes on from JAADCY010000083.1 coordinate 1,510, forward strand.
CCCAGCTCAACAAGACGGTCGAGAATCTAAAGGCAGAACTAGGAAGATACAAGGCTGTAAACGCGAATCTAACGTGCAAAGTATTAGACCTAGAAGATCAAGTGAAGAAGCTCAAACACGATGTGGACACAGCTGTACTATACGCAACGGCAGGCGTAATCGGCATCGCTATCTTAGTGCTAATATTGTACTACGCCGTCAGTAGAAGCGTGAAAAAGAGATAAAGACAGCAATTATTTTATTTAAAAAACAAACCATTTCTACCCACGAATTATGTCAAGAATTATTTCTATGTATCCTGAGTATATTAGCCATGATAGTAGAAGACCAAATGCTATCCCAAAGCCAAGGGCGAGAGAGGCAAAGCTATTAGATCTAAACAGTTTTGGGCCATACGATTTATTGCTGAATGGCCAGAATAAGTATACGCCTCTCTTGGTGAATCCATCGCAGAATATGTGTAGTAGCCATCCAATACTGAAAGAGAGAACTAGTTGCCAAATATACCTATGGAGCATATCTATCGGTACTAGACCCAATAATATATAGAGAACTATTGAGCCGATTATCAATGAGAAGATATTATGCAAGGTCTTCCTATGCTTGAATCTTAGATCGAAATCAGGCATATAGCCACCTATAGCCCCCATAATCGCACACAATGGGATCATATATGTTGAGCTAGCGAAAAACAATGCGGCCACAGCCCCTATAATGACGTGAACAGGCCTATGCATCCCATTCTACCACTCGTTAAATGGTCAGCAGAGGACCACTTCTTCATCGATCAGGTTCGATCCCGGGGTATCTCTTCATCCCTATACATAATAATTTGATTATTACGGGCTATAAAGCGGCTCCCCCTTAAAATAGAATTTATCCGGCATAATGTAAGGGGGAAACTCTTTCTTTTCTCTTCCAAATCTCTCGATAGGCTTCATTAAGTGCTTAAATGCACGTGGTGGTGGCTCGTACCAGCCCGGCTCAAGCGTAGAGTCTTGATATATTATTTCTTTAGGCAGATCCTTGGCTCTGAACCCGCATCTCGGGCACTTATACCCTTTATCTTTACCTGCGCTCTTAAGCCTTGAACCGCAACGCGGACACCGTGGGTTAAGTATTTTCACGCGGGGAGCAAGTGCTATAACATGTAGTTTCTCAAGATTAATGGTTGGCCCGTGACTACTGCTCATAGGCCGCACAACACCCATGACCTCAACAAGATCCCCGGGAACAAGCTTCTCGACTATTTTTCGGAAGCCACCAGTAGGCTCGTATGCAGCCACATCCATAACATGCTCTCCATCCGTGACCTTGAATATGACGTGTCCTCCCCTGATCCGTCGGGGCTTCGAATAAACTCTTACCTTGATCCTAATAGATCTATAGATGAACGCTTCCCCTAGATTATTGATCCTCATTAGATGGGCATCAGTGTGTTGATTAGTCCTAAATATAATTGCGCCTTCAACTGGTTCTTCAATCTCGAGCATACTATACGCTTCGATAACATATTCGGGCTCTTCACCTCTGATCCCTAGGAGCACAGGATCAGGGCCATGGGGTAATATCAAAGGCTTATCGGTTTCCCAGTCATAGTTCAAGAAGGTCTTTCCCTTCATCGCGATAGCCATCCTCTTTATGGAATCCTTGGAGACTCTCCTGGGTTCACCATAGTTTTCCTCGGTCCTATAAGCTATTAATTCATAAGTATAATCAGTGTCGATCATTCTGTAACCTATGCCGGCCAAACTCCCTATTAATCCTCTATGGCCACCAGCGATCCTCTTATAGAGGATCTTGTCGCCGAGCTTAGAGAGTATCCTTTCGAGCAGCGTTGAAGGTATAATGTCGGATAAGGCTTTGTTCGAAAACCGTTTCAGAACATCATTAACCTCCCCCATATACAAGGCTATACCTGGCTGGCTCTCAGGATGATGATACTCAGCAACATATTCTTCAGCGTATACGAGTGCTTCTTCAAACAGATCTACTGGATCCCGTGATGTATCTATTCGGAGAACAAGTGCTCCATTACCCCTAGTCTTCCAAGGGACGCCGGGGCTGAGCCTTATGAGATTAGGATAATCGATAAGCTTGACCCTGGGATCGTCTAACCATTTACCGAGAAGTCTATAGATAAAATGAGTTGTACATCCACCACGAGGCGAATCGATGTCGTCGACGCCTAGATGTACTAGCACATGTATCACTCCTTTTCCAATAAGCACTTAGCACCAGCAACCACTAGTGGTAAGAACACAGTTGCATCTCCGTATACGACCACCTGTTTACCAGTAGGCTTTATCTTGTTCCAACTGATCGCCTCGCGGGGCTGAGCACCACTCAAACTACCATCATATTCTACCGCTGTGGTGATGTAAACCGCGTAGTCTAAGCCGTCTTTGAACTGCGCCCACCATATAGTGTGATGTTTACTTATGCCTCCACCGATGATTAGGCCTCCTAGTCTTTTCGATTCGAATACCATATCTAGTATTTTCTTCTCGTCGCTCAACAGATCTAGTTTCAGCCCTGTGAAGGGTTGGTTAAACACTAGTTGAGAGCCGAAAGCGCCATCCACGATGCCAGGCACGAAAACCGGTATCTTCTTAGCAGCCGCGGCAGCGAGTATGCTGTAGGGATCCTTTATCCTCTTACCAGCCTCGTATAAGAGCTCCCTCGGCGTCCACTCCTTTTTCTCCTTCAATAAATCATCAAGAAGATTCTTCACGAACTTCTCGATAGGAATACCGTAGTTCTCCATGGGGATGAAAATGTTTCCGAGCCTATGAATCTCGAGGACACGGAGCATCGAGTCGTCGGTGAGCCAGTCGCCCTTATAATACTTATATCCCAAACCCCTAGCGATATCATGATCTATTGTTCCGCAAGTAGTGATTACAGCGTGGGCGAAGCCTTCTCTAATAAGCTGAGCTAGTACGCCCCTAAGACCAGTTGATACAAGGTTGCCCGTAAATGCGAGTATACGGGTGGCCTCTTTATCATGCCACATATCAGCGAGTATCCGTGCTGCGGCATAGACATGCCCGGCCATGAAGCCATGTGATTTACCGAGCGCATCGATCAGTTCACAAACACTCATATCCTTCTTCACAAAGTAGTCTTCAACAGGTTCTTTAAGCAGTAACTCTCGCGCATCCTTTAGAACAGGTGTATCATCTACATCCTGCACGATGACATCACCAATACGGGTTATAAGGATAATGTATACCTATAACTGTTTTTGAAGGACCTAATATAGCGAGACATCTAAACCCCCTTTCTTGATCCTTATGGGTTGTACGCCTAGGTAGTCGAGAACATAGTGGATATCCCGTAGGAAATTGTTGAGTTCATAAATACTCATAGCCAGAACATTGTTATAGACCCTGATCTTAGGCTTGGTCAGTGTTATGATGATAGGGATTAATGTTTTTGCGTAGCGGAAGAACTTCCACCTACTGATCGCCCATGAAATATTCTCTGCAAGCTTGATAGTTCTAGCCCTATGTTTCTCAGCAATATCCCTTAGAGCCGATGGTGAAACCCCTTTTATCCAGTGCTTGCAATCAATGATAATGGTCCTACCAGATCCTAGATCAATTCCTACAACATCTATTTCCAGCCTTACAGGACGGGTAAGCCTGAAATTGTTCCTAACCATGTAGCCGTGGCCCGACAATATCTCTTTTGAGAAAAGCTCGAAATCATGCCAGTCGAGATAAGGAGTTATCTTCTTATAGTAAACCCCTTTCCTCAAACCATAGATCGCTGCATCAAGAGGCGATATTACACGGACTTTATCATTTTCTATTCTGACTCCAGGAATACTCTTAGATAATGAAGCAGCCATTTCTACCGAGACACCAGTTATCTTTGCGAGCTCATCTAAGCCGATCTCACGGTGTTTAAGCAAGTTCTCTAAAACACTAGATAGTAATGCTGTAGAAACACCGGGTTCAGCACCCATCGCTGTCACGCTAAAAATATGTTATTGCTGTGAAAAACTATTAGATTTACATGTTAGAGTAATATATTGTGATATTAACGATTATCTGGTGGTGTACATGGCTAGAATAGTTTATCCAGAAGCAAAATACATAAAGAGCATCATCGATGTCCTGGCAAAGCTGGTCGACGAGGTAGCTTTTCAGCTCACACCCGATGGCCTTAGGGTCAAGGCCTTGGATCCCGCAAGAGTGGCATTGATAGATATAGATCTGCCATCAACTGCTTTCTTAGAATACGAGGTGCCCGAGGAAATGGTTGCTGGGATATCAACTGCGAATCTATCGAAACTATTGAAGAAGATAAAGAAGGGTGACAAGTTCGTAATGGAGGTTACAGAAGATACTGTAACGATAACTATAGAGTCGATATCCAGGCGGAAATACAGGTTTAGAAATATGGAGGTACCAGTGCCCGAAATACCTGAGGCTAATCTAGAATTCAATGTAGAGGCACAGCTGTTGGTAGATGTTATCAAGCATGCTATCAAAGATGCTGAGGCGGTAGGTGATACACTGGAGATCGAGGCTCCGGATGAGGATACCCTATACCTGCGAGGGATCGGTACGACAACCACGGAGACAAAGCTTACACGAGACATGGCGGCATTGATAGATCTGGTTGTCAAAGAACCCAGCAAATCAGCGTATCAGCTCGAATATTTGAAACACGTGGTCAATCTAACTAGGATAGCGGAAATAGTAGTTCTGAGATTCTCCAGTGATATGCCATTAGAAATGGAGTTCAGTCTCGCTGAGGGAAGAGTCAAGTACTTGCTCGCGCCAAAAGCTATCTAGAACAACCGGTCTTTTGGATCTCTGAGACAAGCTTTATCGGTGCTTAGTAGATTTGATGCCTTCCAAGAGAATAGATTATGCATCACATATTATCTTTAGGATCAATAACTTGACTGAAGAAATACGTAAAGCGGGAGGAAACGCTGTTGTTCTAAACGATATAGCGACAATTATGTATGGTCTCATAAAACCCGTGGCTGAGATCAGGATCTTAGCCGATGGGGTTGACGATGATAGCCTGGCAGACATCATATGTTATAGCCTAGGAATGACTATGTACAGAGAAGATATACTGAGAAACCTCAAAACTATAAACAGGGCTGTTCTCAACCCGATATTCATACCTATAACAATAGTTGAAAAACCTAGAAAGCCACTGGATAAGGAGATTCTTAATGGATACTTAGAGTTTACATATGAAAACATAACCCTATACTTGCCGAGGATAGAGTATTTGATCGCAAAGCTCATCGATATAGGTGGTTATCCATACATTGTTGATGCGACTACCTTGCTTCTCGGCTACATTGATATTATTGATATAGATAAAATAGCTACATACACTGATCTCTCAGGGCTTAAGTTCCTATTGGAAAACGCAGTAGACGTCATAGAGGTTTTTCCCGAACTAGAGGATAAAATAAGAAAAATACGTGATCTAATAGAAAAAATAAAAGACTCCTATAGAACCATTTCTAGTTGAAAAAGTGATCATGGTGTCGCCCATGCCGCAGGAGAGCATCTTCGAACAATTAAAGCCGCTCTCACCGGGTCAGCGCGAAATAGTTGAGGCTTTCAAAAATAAGAACTACGATGTAATAGGCATATTCGGCCCCACGGGATCCGGGAAGAGCTTGTTCAGCGTACTCTACAGTATCGATGCAGTACTCAGAGGAGAGTATAATAGATTCATACTTTCTCGACCAATAGTAGATGTCGTAACCGGAAAAGAGCTTACAGCAGCCGATATAGGCGAGCTCTACTATGATATAGCGATAAGTTATCTCAAAGACATCCTACATGGATTCGTCGATTGGGGAATAGTCAAGAACATGCTCGAGACTGGAAAGATAATCGTTGCGGACACACATTATCTAAGAGGAAGGACATTCGATAACGCAATAATATTTCTCGACGATGCACAGAGCATACCGCCGGAGAGCGCCGTAGAGATAATGATGAGAATAGGGAGAAACAGCAGGTTCATAACGGCTGGAGACCCCGTCTTTCAGAAGACAAGCAGCAGGGATGGTGCAAGCCTGCTCAGAGAAATACTGTTGAGTGAGGACACAGCTAAAGTGATCGATCTTGGATTAAAGGATATAGTGAGGCCTGGCGCGCGACGCGGAATAAGGCTCTTACTAGAGATAAGGATGAGACGGAGAGAATTATCAGAAGTAGAGAAACAAATACTTGATGCAGCCAGAATACATGCTCCCGACGCGGATGTTATAACTGTTGCAGAGTTCGTTGAAGAGAAGAGGAAGTTCAATATCGAGTCCGAAAACGCTCCAGACGCCATAATAGTAGTGAAAGAAGGTCATCTAGGAAGAATAATAGGCCGTGGCGGCGAGAGAATAGAAGCTATCGAAGCAGATACCGGTCTCAAGATAAGAGCTGTTGAGCTATCCCTAGACTTCAAGCCGCTTATAAGAGCATTACACCCTGTTGGCTGGATACATAAGCACATCATAGACGTCGATTTCGCCGGTCCTAACATTGCTGTCAAGGTAGAATCCGATGGCTTCGGCGCCTTCGTTGGCCAGAGAGGATTCTATGTTAAATACTTGGACACCGTCCTGAACAAGCTGTTAGGCGTAGGAGTAAAGGCTATAGAAGTCGAGACAGGCGGCAAGCATAGGAAGAGGAAGAAGTAAAAGAGATTATTTTTCAACATAAGCATCGACCACGATCTGGTAAGTTCTAGGCTTAACAGTTCTAACCTTCCTTATGGTTCCAAACCTATATCTTTCCACTAGCTTTTCAAGCTTATTCTCAACGATCCCCCGCGCCATCTCGTAGGGATTCTCGTCTCTGTCAGCCTCAATGTGTAGGTAGACGTGTATCCATCCCTTACTCCTAAGGGCTTGGACAGCATATTTCAAATAATCTATTGCCAGCTCGGGATAAGGCATGAGTACTCTATCACTTGTATTCCGAAGTCTCTCCATGATGATCTTCGCTGCATCGCCGAGTATTGGCTCAACTATGTCTTCAACCTTGTTTAGCCTGACATTCTCAACCATGTAGTGATAAGCATCAGGATTGATATCAATACTATAAACCTTCTTAGGCCGTGATAGTTTAGCAGCTATAATACTGAAAAACCCGGCACCAGCAAACATATTTGTAATGATCTCTCTTGGCTGGACAAGACTCGCGATTCTGCGGTGCTCATAGTTAAGTGTTGGTGACACATAGACTTTAGTTATATCGATCTTGAAGAGACATCCATGTTCCTTATAGATTGTTTCACTCCTTTTTTCACCGGCTAGATGAACGTACGGTCTTAGCCTATAAGGTCCTGAAACACCAGGAAGCCCTCCCCAGACACTCTTAATGTATTTGAATTCCTGTAGAATACGTTCGGCCAGAGGCTTAAGCTCTTCAGGCTCGATCCCGAAGGGTATTCTAATAACGGCTATATCGCCGATGATCTCTATTCTCCCCCAGATAAGGGATGCTTTTTCCTCACCCAGTATTTCACGAGCGATCTTTTTGAGAAACTTTCCGCGAGTCAAACCCGATTACTACCCCGCGATCACAAGATTTACTGCAGGAACAATAGCCAATCCAGCCGCTACATTAGGATCTAGTAGGTCAGGTTCTTCATAAGCTCTTGACTCTATGTAGAGGGCTAAATTATCAATGTAGTGCATGAATACTTTGCCATTATCACACTTTATTCTCCAATACCTCTTCGTATCAGCTGCACACTTGGATTTTGCACTAGAAACTATTTCATCTGCTGAAGGCTTAGCGTCTTGTCTTAGAATATCCAGTGCTTTGGCGGCTCTTTTTACCGAATACTCATACATGTCGAGGATTGTGTAATCAGCTATTCTTAAGTGGAGTTTCCAATCCCTATTATCGAGCTCCTTACACGTATACACTGACTCGACACAGTGCTTGCGAAGAATATCGAGGAGGCTCTGAGACAGAACTAATAGTGGAGATATATAGGTTGATGCAAGCACAAGTGCTTCGCCAAGAACATTTGATCCGAGATAATCGCCTATTTTCGAGGCTAGTCTCTCAAGAACATTAACGGGATAGTATAGTGTTCGGAACGGCTTTCCTTCGATCTTGTCTTTGAAGAAATCTTGCTTAGCATTGACGAGGGAAACCGGTACGCCTATATTTCTGTATCGAAATCTTTTCGAGAGCCATTCAGCTCTCTTTAAAGCTTCTCCATCACTAGGATCAAAAGCAACGACACCTCTCAAGTTCTTAACTATCATCGCATATCTGTAAAACACCGTTATCCACCCCTTTCTGATCTATAATAGTTGCAGTAGTCCCGTATAGGGCATTCTTCACACCTAGGAGACCGTGCTCTACAGGTTCTTCTTCCATGGGTTATAAGCAGGAGGTGTGCTAGAAGATATTTTTCGGGCGGTAGATTCCTCATCCACCACTCCGATATGACTCGGTAGCTCTTGGACTTCACGACGCCGAGTCTCAGTGATATCCTCCTGATATGTGTATCAACGGCAAAGACTGGTTTTCCGAAATACTGGTTAAGAACAACATCTGCGGATTTAATACCGATACCAGGTAGTTTCATAAGGATTTCTCGAGCCTCTAGTGGATTGGAATGCTTAATGTTTTCCATAAGCTTCTCTACAAAGTACTTATTGCAGAACAGCCTTGCTAGAGACAATATGTTCTCCGCTCTCTGCCTATACATTCCGGCTGGACGTATAAGTTCCTCTACTACATGCTTGTCTGCATCCTTAATCCTACACGGGTCTAGGGGGTCGCCGAATCTTCTCCTCAAGTTCTCAAGTGCTTTCATAGCGTTTTTATCGCTGGTATTCTGGCTAAGCATAACCCCTACGATCATATCGAAGAGCGGACGGCCCCTTACCTTATTAACTATAAATTCTTCGGGGTTTATCCTGTATTTTCTCGATAAAAGATCAATTATTTCCTCAGCTCTATTCAAAGAATAGCCACCTAGCCTTAGGGGTATATCCTGCCTCTGAATCTCGGAAACGGTATGGCATCACGTATGTGGTCAAGGCCAGCTATCCACATCACTAGTCTCTCTATTCCAAGGCCGAAGCCGCTGTGTGGTACGCTACCATATTTTCTCAGGTCTAGATACCATGTGTAGTCGTCGGGGTTCAAGCCCTGCTCCTTGATTCTTTCTAAGAGTTTATCATAATCGTCTTCACGCTCACTACCGCCTATTATCTCTCCATAGCCTTCCGGCGCGAGCAGGTCAAATCCAAGGACTGTCCTCGGATCACCGGGTGTTAGCTTCATATAGAAGCTCTTGATCTCCTTCGGGAAATGAGTCACGAAGAATGGCCTATCGAACTCCTGGGTCAGGATCCTCTCTTCGTCAGCACCTAAGTCTTCTCCCCAGTTTATTTTTACTCCTTTCTTTTGCAGGATCTCGATAGCTTCATCATACTTTATCCTCGGATAGGGGATTTCAACGGCTTTTTTCAGCACATCCATGTTTCTACCCAGAAATTCGAGCTGGGCCTTACAGTTCTCGAGGACTTTCTCAACAATATAGGCTACAAGCTCCTCGGCCACCCGCATCATAGCCTCCATATCATACCATGCGGCCTCTGCCTCAAGATGCCAGTACTCTGCTAAGTGTCTCCTAGTACGGGATTTCTCGGCGCGGAAACTGGGTGTTAGGCTCCAGACTTTCTCCAGGGAGAAGATCAGTGCTTCCAGGTACAGCTGTGCGCTTTGGCTGAGGTAGGCTTTTTTATCGAAGTATTTGACGGGGAAGAGAATTGCTCCTCCCTCAACAGCTGATGCAGTTAGGATCGGAGGCGTTACTTCCCACCATCCATTCTCTATGAAATAGTTACGGCCAGCCATGAGAACATAGTGCTTGATCTTCATGATCTCAGTTAATCTCCTGCTTCTAACCCATAAATGCCTGTTATCGAGAAGATATTCTATGCCTTCGCCACCCTTAATCGGGAAATCCCTGCTGTAACCAACGATCTCGATCGCATCGGCGTGAACCTCATAGCCCGTAGGGGCTCTAGGCTGCTTAACTACTTTGCCGCGTAAAACAATGCTTGCCTCGAGACCTATATCTTTAAACTCCTTTACCTTTTCCTCACCGACATCCTTCTTGTCGGCTACAACCTGTATTATTCCCGAGCTATCCCTCAATACGATGAATGCTTTGCCCCCGACTACTCTTCGCCTATATATCCATCCACGTAGACAAACGGTTTTACCAATGTATTCGTCCCTACTTATCTCAGAGGCTTTCTTCCACTCCGTACATGTGATTGTCACTGTAAATCACACCTCCGGAAACATTTTCACCCATCTTATTGTAGAATAGAATATGCGTCTACGTCGCATAAAGGTTTTTCAGCCATCGAATACAAGGAGAGCGAGCCTTAGAGTCTTTCATGGCAAAGGCCTGGCCATAACGTATGCGTCCTCACCATCCAGATAGTATCTGTAGGCGATCTTAACCACGATATATCCGAGCTTCTCGTAGAGGCTGATTGCAGGCTTATTGGTGACTCTAACCTCCAAATAAGTTTCTTCACACCCATATGACTCGTATAGGCCTTTCAATGCATAGGCCATTAAAGCGTACCCCAAGCCTCTCCTCCTATGTCCTTCCATGACAGCTATGCTGACTATATGGCCGCTTTTCACCATGAAGTGTCTGAAGAACCCCGGTTTTCGCTCAACACGGCACATTATATATCCGACTACTTCGCCCTCAGGAGACTCCGCAACGTAGAAAGCGTCTTTGTAGCGCTCCCATAAGTCGTGGAAGAAGTAGGGTGGATAGTTCTCGGGGAGAGATAATCTGTTGATCTCCATAACTCTTCCAAGGTCTTCTTCTTTCGCCTTCCTAATCTTGTACCCAGGAGCTTTCTCTTTCAAGATAATATTAGCTAATTTGTAGATGTCTTCAACGCTCGGTAGGTCCGGTGGGGGCTTCGGCTTCTTAAACACCAAATCATTATCACCGTGGATTAAGCCCTTCCAATGCTTCTGGGATAAACATATATGTTATAAAGAATTAAAACACATGCTCTTCGAGACAATACTAAATACTCGTCGTAATAGATACTATTGTGTTAGGTGGAAGATTTGGAGAGAGTTTCTCGCAAATATATTTTCTCAGGTCTCAAAGACAAGAAGATATTATTAGGCTTAACGGCTAGCTCTGCCATCTATAGATCTATTGATCTAGCTCGCGAGCTGATCAGGCACGGTGCAAAAGTGGTCTTCCTAGCGACAGAAGAGACTAAGAAATTCATAGGTGAAACCCTGCTCGAATGGGCAGTAGGTGAGAAACCAGTCTATGAGGCAACAGGTAAAACAGAACATATAGGCCTAGCCGAATGGGCTGATGCAATGATAGTGGCACCAGCAACACTAGCAACCATGTCGAGGATCGCGTATGGGATAACCGATGACATAATCAGCTTAACTGCGGCCTCAATGCTCGGCTCGGGGAAGAAAGTAATAGTTGTACCAACAATGAATATCAGACTATATAATTCTCCTCAGCTCAAGAGAACAGTTGAGATGCTTGAATCTATTGGCGTATATGTTGTACCTCCATACATTTCAGAGGGCAAAGTGAAGTTTCCGCCTCTCGACGACCTCGTGCACTTGATCGATGCTCTGGTCAATAGAGGTAGGGATATGCAGGGATTAGAGGTACTTGTAACTGGTGGTGCTACGAGAGAATACATCGACCCTGTAAGAGTCATAACGAATCCAAGCAGCGGCTTAATGGGTATATTGTTGGCGAGAGAAATAGGCGCTAGGGGGGCATCAGTAGATTTGGTTCTGGGAGTAGCATCGTATCAGCCACCATACTATGTCTCCCTGCATAAATGCGAGACAACGATAGAGATGATAAATATAGTTAAGAAGCTGAGCCTCAAGAAGACCTATGATGCGGCAGTATTTGCCGCCGCACCAAGCGATTTCAAGCCTTTAATGAAGAATAAAGAGAAAATAGATACACATGGGATCAGTGTTCTAAGCATTAGGATCAAGGTTAATCCGAAGGTTATCAATGCAGTACCGCGTACTAGGAGGCCTAGGCTAAAAATAATATTTGCGGCCGAAACAGTGTCTGACGAGGCCTCACTGATCGAGAGGGCTTTGAGAAAACTCGAATACTATGATGCCGACATGGTAGTAGCTAATATTGTCGGCAAAGGCCTTCCCGGCTTCTCCTCAGAATTAATAACAGCATGCATTGTCACGAGGAATGAACATGTCTGTCTGGGCACTATAGGTAAGAACATATTGGCCCGGAGGATAGCTGATGAGATCTCCAAGCTCGCAAGAAGTGAGGCCAGTACTAAGAGTTAATATCCCACTACATGTATCAGGATTATGGTTCCCTGTAACCAAGTGTAGCCTGATAAACTCGGGCAGCCTAGGGGCAGGTGTAAATCTCGAGATAAAGCTGATCGCTCAGCCCCTGTACGATGGTAGACAAACACTTATTCTTAACAACAAGGAGCATTTCATCGAACACTACGGCTACATCCTAAGAAATACGGGTGCAAGGCCTGTCGGCATTTATGCAGAGACACCTATGAGGCCTGGAGCAGGATTCGCGGTATCGTCTGCAGCATCGATAGCAACTGCCGTCATCCTTCAGATTGTATCAGGAATACGTAAAACCATTGAGAAAATGCTGTGGCCAGCCCATGAAGCCGAAATAATGATGTCGACAGGCCTAGGCGATGTACTGGCCGAGTACTATGGAGGAGCAGAGATAAGGGTTAGGCCTGGAGCACCTGGGATCGGATTGGTTGAGCATATACCCTTTGATTCGAGCTATAGGATCGTTGTAGCCGATCTAGGGATGAGCATTGGCACCCCGAGGATGTTGGCTGAGATTACAGATAAGGAATACGGCTATGCTAGGAGCCTATATAGTTCGCTACTTAAGGAACCCAGTATTGAGGATTTGTTCACTTATTCAAACATGTTCACAAGAAAGATCTTTGATTATAGCATGGTGGACGACATACTAGCACCTATCAAGAACATCGTTCAGGGATATTACCTGAAGAAATCAGCCCTCGTAGTACTTGTCGATAAAAGAGACGCTGAAACAGTTGCCGAGCACTTATTCTCGAAAGGCTTGAAACCAGTTATAACCAAGATAAGTATGGAGGGTGTAAGAATTGTATATTCCCGAGAACCATCCGAGAAGAGAGAGTCTATTGATAAGAGAGAAAATAGTTGAAGGATTTAAGCGAGGAATAGTTGTTCCGGAAGGATTAATAGCTCATGGACGTGGAGAATGCTTCGACTACCTGATCGGTGAGAAAACACAGTATTTCGCAGAAGAAGCAACAAGAGCCGCCGCAGCAGCTCTACTCCTCGCCAAACACCCTGTGATATCAGTTAATGGAAACACTGCTGCACTCGTTCCAGAACATGTTGTTAGACTTGCGGAGGAAATAGGTGGCTACATAGAGGTGAACTTATTCTATAGGACTAGGGAGAGAGAAGAAGCCATAGCGTCTTGGCTCAAGAAACACGGTGCTAAAGAAGTCCTCGGTGTAGGCGATGATGCCTCGGCAACCATACCTGAACTATTCAGTGAGAGGAGACGAGTTAGTCCGCGTGGAATACTAATTGCTGACGTGGTACTTGTCCCTTTGGAGGACGGTGATAGAACTGAGGCGCTCAGGAAGATCGGTAAGACCGTGATAGCGATCGATCTTAACCCTCTGTCAAGAACAGCGAGAGCTGCAAACATAACGATAGTGGATAACATCGTTAGAGCAATGCCCAACCTGGTAGAGAAAGTAAGAGAGCTCAAGAGGAAAACCAAGGAGGAGCTCAAAGAGATCGTGGAGGGTTACGACAACAATAAAATACTCGCAGAAGCTCTACGATTTATAAAGAATAGGCTCGACGAACTAGCGAGATCCAAGCTCACACTCTTCTAGCGCTTCTCATCTTGTCTACCCAGCTTTTTGACTAGTTCCCGATAATCTTCTCCCTTCATATGGAAGTAGTGCTCTTCACCAGGGAACAATGAGTTTTTCACTTCCATAACATAGTTCTTAACAGCCTCAATAACTATCCCGTGTAGATCAGCGTATTTCTTCGCGAAGGGCGGTACCTGCTCATTAATGCCTAAGAGGTCGTGGAGAACCAATACTTGACCATCACAATAGGGTCCGCTACCGATACAAATTGTCGGAATACTCACTTCTTCAGTAATGATTTTAGCCACCTCGACGGCAGTGAATTCGATCACGATCGCGAAGACACCTGCTTCTTCAAGTGCTTTAGCGTCCTCGATAATCTTCTCCGCCTCCCCTAGCTTCTTACCCCTTCTCCTATACCCGCCTAGCACAAGGTATCTCTGCGGAGTAAGCCCTATATGGCCCATGACGGGTATGCCTGCTTTAACCATTGCCTCGATCTTCTCCGCCTGTTCAGCGCCACCCTCGAGCTTTACAGCGTCGGCGCCGGCCTTGAGCATGAGGCCAGCGTTTCTCACAGCTTCTTCTACACTTACCTCATAGCTTAGGAAAGGCATATCTCCTATAACGAGGGCTCTTGGCTTTGCCCTCGCAACGCTTGAAACGTGTAGTAGCATTGTATCCATGTCTATCGGGATCGTAGAGGGAAAGCCGTGAACTACCATAGCAGCGCTATCACCAACTAGGATAGCATCTACGCCTGCGGCGTCAACTAGTTTTGCAAATGCATAATCATAAGCTGTAACCATAGCGATTTTTTCCTTTCCCTTCTTCTTGATGAAATCCCTTACAGTTATTTTTCCCTGCATATTGATTACACCGTTTTATAGGATTGATTATATCTTTGTAGGAATCAAGATAAAACTCCTGCCTCGATTAAATGGATCACATGTGTTATAGTCTTGTTAACCCCATCGCCAACTATTTTCGCGACATACCCGTTAATATAATCGATCTCTGTTCTCCTGCCAGCCAAGATGTCTTGAGCCATACTGCTATAGTTGTCACGGGTAGATTCAGCAATACGTTTGACAAGACGTAACAATCTATTCTTATCTAGTTTTATCCCATGCTTCTCAGCTGCTAAGACAACTTCATCGAGAATTTCCGATGCAAGAGCTAATCCCGCGGGAGTTAGCACGATCTTGTTCGGGGCCCGCGCTATCGCGGTCAACGGATTTATAACGCTATTTACGCCTAGTTTAAGCCAGCGGTAAAACATGATCTTACTCGTTACTCTCGTATCACATCCCCCACGTCTCAGTTTGCCAGCTATTTCGAGCATATCGGGATATAGGCCTTTTTCCCTCCCAATAAAAAGAGGGCCCGGTCCACGGAGTTCTACGATATGTCTATCACGTCTATACGCACCGAAGTATACTGCTCCGAATACTGTTCTCTCACTAGAGATCTTCTCGTAGACGAGCTCTTGGCCGCCGAAACCATTTTGAAGCATTACAATGATTGTCTCTGAGTCAGTGATTCTCCTTAGTAGATCAATTGTATCTTTAACTTGATGTGATTTTACACAGTTAAATACTACATCATATACTCCGTTCGGCGATAACGAGGAATAAGGCGTTACAGGTACGTTATACTCTGCATTATCAATGATTATGGTAATCCCTTTGTTTCTCCTTACTGCTTCGACGCTGGCCATGCTAGCATAATAGACATCGATATCCCTAATACCAGCCCTGTACAGGTAGTGGGCTATTAGTCCCCCGACAGCTCCCCCACCGATTATCGCTATACGCATATGATCCCCAGAAACTAGTATCTTGTAGCGATATAATCAATTAATGATAGCATTTCATCGAGAGAATCCGTAAATAAGTATATAACGGGCTCCAACCCCATTCCGCCGCTATCAGCGATAGCGTCAGGCCTATTCTTTACCGCTTGTTCTATACTACTCCAGAAATTGGACCTGGAGCTATGTGGCCCTGTCAAGACTATCTTCAAACCCTTCTTTCCGAGCAGTTCTAGTATTCTCTCATCATACTTTATATTGGATGCAACCTTTACCTCGGGCCTAGTCCTCGTCATGAGTATTAATACTTTTGCAAGATGACGAGAAGCACCGTACATGGGCTCTCCTATAGCCACAGCCCTATCTCCTTTCCTGATTATTCTCCCGGGAAGACCTATAATATCCGTGGTATCACTCGGTGGTTTAGGAGCATAAACGATATTCATACCTACTTCAGGAACCAGTTTCTCAAGCCCCCTAATAACCAGTAGTTTTTCAAGGAATAACTTGTACTCCTCGATGAACGGGTCATTGAACTTCAAAGTGTTACCTGTCTCTCTACATAATTCTTTGAAATAAGGTTTCGTTGTACATAGCAACTGGATTGATAGAGAATCTATTAGATTCGTCAATACGAGGACAAACCTTGGCTTATCACCTCTGGATAGAAGCTTTAACGCTATATCGATTACTCTATCAATATACTCGATATCAAAGCCCAATGCTTTGAGATAATCATAGTAGTAGATAAGGCTCCTCGTTACATACTTGTGGACTTGAGGCTGTGATATTTCCAGAAGCCGTGCTATCCTATGCTGGCTATAACCCATATCGATCATCTTATGTACTATGACCCCTTTCAGCGAAGGAATTATTTTCTTAGCAGCTATTTCCTGGGGAAACAACATGATCACTTCACAAAAACCCTTGCTATACAAACAATCAATAACAGTTT
>JAADCY010000124.1 GCA_013154205.1 Thermoproteota archaeon
CCCATTATTATTACTTTTCCTAGTTTTCCTTTTTTCTTGAACCATACTGAAGCGTAGGCTGAGTATTTCCCTTCTGCATCTAGTTTGTAACCGATCATTTTGGACTTGAACACGTGTTCTGCCTCGTCGATTAGTCTTTTTTGGAATAGGAATCCTCTTGGTATTGGATAAGATATTATGACTGGGAAGATTATGGTTTCATTTGGTTTTTTAACGTTGTTTTCGTCGAGTAATTCTTCTATTATTGATATGGTATCATATCTGACTAGACCCATGTTTTCTAGTAGTTCTTGTATTTTTTTCACTTTATTTATTTCTGATGCTGTGCATCTAATGTATATTCCTCTGTCTTCGATGTCTATGATTATGTTTTTTCCTCCTAGTGAAATTCCTGATACTTTTACTCTTCCCCAATTGTATTCTCCTATTATTCCTTGTGGGTCTAAGTTGCCATTTAGCTTTAGTTTTAGTATTCCGTACGATGTGGTGTACATGTGAATCACCTTTATTTGATTTCTAGTTCTTGGCTTAGTTTTTGTATGGTTGATTCTGGATTTGTTATTGGTAGTAATCGTGGTTTTAGTGTTTCGAGTATTGATATTACTACTTTTGACATTCCGTTTAGTGGGTAGTCTGCTTGTGGGTAGTTCATTGCTGATATTATTTGTTGTAGGGTGAGGTCGGGGTACATTGTTACTGGTAGTTTTGCGTTCATTTTGAATTCGTTTAGGTTTCCTGTTACTACTATTGACTGAGCGCTTGTGATGTGTAGTAGTCTTGGGAATACGGTGTAAGAGTATGATGTTAGCCATTCTGGAGCTATTGTTGCTCGCCATTTGAATGTTAGTCCGCCTACTATTAGTCCTATAAATTGGATGAATAGTTCGTCGTATAGTGGCATTTTATCACCTTAATAGTTCGGTTTTTAGTATTTCTTTTTCTACTTCGTCGTTTATTTTTAGGGATAGTTTTGAGAATTTGCCGAATTTACCTCCTGGGTTTTTCTCTATTAGACTGCAGTCTTTTGCTATATCGTGTAATTGTTTTCGTATTAGTTTTTCATTTTTGCCTGTTATCATGCTTGCTAGTTTTGCGATTTCTTTTGTTGTTAAATAGTCGAATCCTAGGTAGTTGGCTATTGTTAATATGGCTAGTACTATTTTTTTGTTGCTTTTATAATCGTTTTTTAGCACGTTTTTTGCTATTTCAAATAGTTCTTTGTCAATTTTCAAACTTTATTATACCCCCTTTGTTGTTAGAACGTGGGTTCTGGTGATTCTATTATTATTTTTTTCATGGCTTGTGGGTGGAGTGAGTCTTTCCAGGACCATTTTCTCTCTGTGTATTCTAACTCGGGGTATATTTGAATGTAGTAGGGTTTATCGTCTTTGGTCCAGTATGTTACTCCTATGCTTACTTTACCGTTATCTATTATTTTTAGAGTGAATGCTGATGGTATTTCGTTTGATCTTAGTGCTGCTATCGTCCATGCTGTTATTGATACTGGGTCTGGTAGGATTCCTCTTTCGTATCTTGCTGATTCTGCAGTCCAGAATCCCATTGGTATTAACTCGTCCATTACTTGTGGGAATGTTTGTTCTATTAGTGTTATTATCTCGTTTGGGTCGTCGCTGAAGTGTGTTGTTATTTCGGGTAAGTGTGGTATTCGTTTTAGTGGTACTTTGGCAACGAGGTCCGTGTCTTCTGGGGATGGTAGTGGGTATTCTTTGGTCATTTGTAGTATTGCTTGGAGTTTTGACATTATTGATGAACCGTAGCGTAATCCTCCTGGTTTCTTTTCGGCTTGTAGGGAGGAGGCTAGGTCCTTGTAGCCTAGGTCTTCTAGTTCTTCGATTAGGAAGTCTGTGACTATAGTGCTTGATCCTATAGTGTCTAGGGCCCTGCCTATTTTTAGTACTGTATCGTGTACAGCGTCGGGATTGTTTTCTAGTAGGGCTTCTGTTATTTTCCATAGGTCCTCGCCAACTTTTTCCAGACCGTGGGCTAGGGCTATCGAGGCTGCCTTTGAGAGCCTGTAGGGTATTCTCCATCCCGAGGCTAGGATTCTCCCATCAGGTGTTGGCACGGTGTCAACGGTTGGAACGTTATTTGATAGGCCGAACATGGTTAGTGGTGTTACAAAGTCTAGCATTCTATCTATAGCCATTATAACAGTGTCCAGTGGTGCATGAGAGGTGGTAAAGTAATCTTTTGATTTCTTGTCTATAATTGTAAGCTTTCTTATTATTTCGTCTCCACGGTAGTGATCTCCAGACTTGTAGAATCTATAAGCACTTAATATCATAAAGTAATCGTCAGTATTTGTGTTTGTTGCAAACTTAGATAGTACTAGTATTGTTTTAGCGAATGGTTTTCCTTCGCTTCTTAGTACTCTAGCCGCATCAATAACATCACGAGGCTTTGCTTTTTTGGCACGAATCATTTTTTACACTCCCATGGATTTGGTTGTTTGGGGGTTTAATATGAAGGTTGCAATTACCAGTGATAATGTTATTAGCAAGGGCACTTTCGATAGGATAGTTAATGAGATTAAACTGTTTGGGTACGAGGTCATAGCCACTAACTATTCGAGTGGTGGTGAAATACCAAGACTGGTAGAGAAGCTAAAGTCGAGTGGTGATAAGGCTGATTATATATTATGGTTGTGCGATCCTGACCCGGCTACTATACTTGATACTTTAATAGGATTTAGCAAAGAGCCAGTTAAAATAGAGGGTGAGACTTATAATAACTACTTGTACAAGAGCATTGGTTATGTTCCAAGAATAGTAATGGCTAATGTTGGACCAAGGGGAATGTTTGACCCACCAAGAGATAATGCATGGCCTAGAGCATGGGACTCTTATGGGTTCGGGTATAGGTGGTTCGCAGGTTTTAAGACACCAACAGTCCTAGCCGATAATGGTCATTACCAGTTTGATGTAGAGTCAAGCTCTGATGTTACATCACCTAAAGAAGTGGCTACAAAATTCGATGAGGTAGTTACAAGAACAAGCCTAGATCCTAACGCTATACCAGACTTATCAAGCTCTGTAGTACTAAAAACTACAGAACCAACATCAAGCCCATTATTACACTGGATATGGTGGATGGAAGCAGGAACACGATTAGCGAACTGGATAGATAATAACAAGCAACTACCAAACTACGTTAGAACACCAATAGGAGCTGTAAAACCACATGACTGGTCTTACGCTGCAGCCAAAATAATAGCAAACGATCCGTTATACCCATCACTAAAACACAGGGAAATTAAAGTAAAGTACAAGAAGTTCAAAGAACAAAAACCACTGAACGAGTGCGATTTCAATACTTTAGTATCATGGAGTGACTTTACCGATGCTTGCAAAAGGTATTACAAGTGGATGGAAGAAAACAGTGAAGTACCAAAGTACGTTCACATTAAAGACCAAAAAATAGGATGGGACACGTTCACTTACATGCTAGCTAGAGTAATGAGATGGATACACAAGAACTGGAGCTACCCACAAGGAGTATACATCAAGCCAATAGGTAACGTTCTACCCTATGAAGAAGACGCAAGACTATGCTGCACTTGGAAAGAAGGATGCAACGAGTGCGATTACACTCTAGACAAGCTAGCACAAGAACTCACCGACGAGAATTCAATCACCAAGACAGTAGCAAACATAGCAGCTTACGTTGCATACAATATCTCATACGCCTTCTACTACAACAGTCAACTAGGAGCATGCGGAGTATACAAGCACGGTTACGGTAACTGCTGCGACCAAACAAACCTATTCATCAGTCTACTAAGAAGAGCAAAAGGATACTGGGGAACAGGCATACCATGCCTATACGAGCACATTTACGGTCGCTGGAGCGATGGAATATACGGTCACGTCAGAGCAAGAGTATACCTACCAGAAGAAGGATGGGTAATGATCGATCCAAGCATGCAATGCGGATGGTCACTAGGAACATGCGATTACGAGCTAGTCGAAATAATAGCAAGATACAGATGCCTACCATTCAGCCCACGACTATCAGAAAAAGAGATAGAAAAAATAATCAAAACAGCAAAAGAACTAGAAAAGAAAACACAAGAAGGACCCATAATAACCGAAAACTTCATCGCAACAAAAGGAGAAAAAGTAGTAAAAGGAATGGGAGGAGCACCCACAGGAAAACAATACAAACAAGCCTAACCCCCCACCCC
>JAADCY010000225.1 GCA_013154205.1 Thermoproteota archaeon
CTAATCCCGAAGAAGCACTAGAGAAGCTGAGAAAGGGTATGTACTTGTTTATAAGGCAGGGGAGCGCATGGCGTGATCTCGAGGCATTAGCTGAGATCATCAAAGATCCTAAGATTGACTGTAGGCTATGCGGCTTCGTATCAGACGATCTAAACGTTATAGACCTCTATGAGAAAGGACATATGGACAGGATAATTAATGAGGCGATCCAGCTAGGAGTGGATCCGGTAAAAGCCATACAGTTAGCTACTATAGGTCCTGCAATAAGGCTCCACATAGATGATCATATCGGTGTGATCGGCCCAGCAAGGTTCGCAGACATAGTCTTAACACCGAGTCTTGAACATATAGAGACGAACACAGTGATCAGTATGGGCGAGATAATCTATAGGGACGGGGAACTACTATACGATTTCGAAAGGCCAAAGATACCGGAATGGGCGAAGAAAACAGTAAACATACCAAGGAAGATCCTAGCTGAAGAACTATTGATAAAAACCGATGCAACGGGAAGCGTCAAAGCCAATATTATCAAGGTCACCCCCGGTTCTGCTCTAACAGAACTAGTGGTCGAGGAATTACCTGTGAAACAGGGATTTGTATCATGCGATCCCGACAACGACATCCTACACCTAGCGGTGATCGAGCGGCATAAAGGAACGTGTAATATCGGCAAAGGCTTTATCAAAGGACTAGGCTTTAAGGCAGGAGCAATAGCTCAGACAATAGCACATGACACACACAACCTAGTAGTAGCGGGTAAGTCGCCCAGTGATATGGCTAGAGCCGTCAACCGTGTAAGAGAAATCCAGGGCGGAATAGTAGTTGTTGACTCTGGCGAGATAATTGCCGAGGTAGAACTTCCTGTAGCAGGGCTTATGAGCGATGAAGAACCCTACACTGTCTATAGAAAGTTCAAGAACCTGATGAAGAAGATGAGTAGTTATGGTGTAGAATTCGAAGCATTCTTTATGACGTTAGCCTTGGTGGCGCTACCTGTGATACCAGAGGTGAGGTTAACAGATAGAGGATTAGTAGATGTAAATAGTGCCAGAATCATCAATGTCCTAGCAAAATAAGCTATTAAACGCATACTATTTTTCCTCTCTTCCCCTCCTTTTATCAAGTGGAACTATTCTCGCTTTATCGGAGACTATTGTGGATGTACCCTCCGGGTCGACCAGGATAAATGTGAACGGCACCTCAGCGTTCCTGGCCTTTTCGATTAAATTCTTTTTCTCATCACATGTCTCGGGCGGAGCTTCTCCCTCACGGCATAGGAAATCTATTTTGTCAAGAACATCGAGCAGTACTCCCTCGATCGTTGTTATATATCCTAGTGATGCCGGCCCAGGGGTTATCTCTACGCCTAGCTCAGGTATAAGTATGGAAGCTGTTGATGAACGAACAACTAATGCATTAACATCGTCTGGCTCCTTTACCTCGACGATTATTTTACGCGGTCCTTTGACCTCGGCGAGCCTTACATCGTTCCACTTGTATCCGCAGTTCTCACATTTTCCCGAGGATATGATTACTTTTCCCACTAGGGGCATGTCATAGAGATATTCTTCAACCTTTAAGCTACGTCCACAGACAGGGCACTCCACACTGTATTCAAGTATCTTCTTCGGTTTTTTCTCGCTCATTTAATTTCACCCCTGTTTTCAGTATTTGCCGGATGATACCTAATTAGGTGCGTGCCGTCGCAGCTTGGCGCTCTAAAGTAGTTTGGGCCAAGTCCTTCTCTACATGTAGCAATAGTTAGTCCTAGTGAAAGTGATGCTTTTATTATAGGTTTCAATAATTGTTTCCTCAGTTCTTCCCTCAGATATAGGTATCCATGTAGTCGTTTCCCCTCTTTAACGTAGAGTCTATACCAGTAACTCCCTAGTTCGGGGAATGCCTGGGTCATGCGTGATAGATTATCTGGTCTAGCCTTGTATGTTGATGTAACAATGTGTCTACCGCCATTGTCTCTGATTTTCCCAACGAGTTTCTCGAGCATGTAAGGGTCATCATTGAGCCCTGGAATTACAGGGTCGATACGGGCTCCTACGGGAACACCTTTCTTACTGAGTTCTCTTAGGGCTTCTAATCTCTTCTCTGGAGGGGGAGCGCCTGGCTCTAGTCTTCTAGATAACCTGTTATCCAGAGTTGTTATTGTTATCATTACAGCAGAAGGCGTTCTTAGCAGTAGATCAGAATCCCTCTTTACTAGATCGGATTTTGAAGTAATAAGTATCTTGAATCGCATAGAAGCAAGCATTTCCAGCGTTTTCCGAGTCAGTAACATCCATCTCTCGATCGGCGGGTATGGATCGCTACTTGTACTTAGCTCTATAACTAGCTCTGGTTTTATCCTCCTTAGATCTCTAGATAATCTTCTCAAAAACTCTTTCTTGGGCTGACTAGGTCTGCGGCCAATATAGGATGTTGCGTAGCAATATAGGCAGAAATGGCTACATCCGGTGTAGGGATGCAAACTGTATTTTCTAGGACATGTACATAACGGGCTCCTCCATGGATCAAACGGGCGTATCACTTGGAGCCTTACCAATATATTGCACCGAGGAATAATCAGGTGTACCCCGCCCGACCGACCCCCTTCATATCCATACCCCATTACGGGGTCTCAGGGAGTGTGAGGAGGCGGGGCATTAATAACTATGCTTTTAAGCGGGGTTTAAGCTTACTGCTTGTTTCTGTCTATAAGGTTTTTATTTTGATCTCTTATGAAAATTCATGGTGATAGGGGCTTTGGTTACGGGTATTGTAGGTATTGCTATGACCGAGATAGCTGAGTTCGTTACACGCGCCATAGATTCAATTAAGGATCATGAAGTAGAGAAGATGATTGAAACTCTTATTGACGCATATGGTGGCCATAAAATCCTCGTTATGGGTGCGGGTCGTAGCGGGCTTGTAGGTAAAGCATTCGCAATGAGATTGCTCCACTTAGGCTTCCAAGTCTATGTCTTGGGAGAGACTATTGTTCCCAGGATCAGTGAGGGCGATGTCGTCATAGCTATCTCAGGTTCAGGCCGTACAAAACTAATAGTCACAGCTGCCGAGGCTGCTAAACAGGTGGGTGCAAAAATAATAGCCATTACAAGCTATCCGGACAGCCCCTTAGGCAGGCTAGCAGATGTCGTCGTGGTCGTCCCCGGAAGAACTAAGATAGCGACTGAGGAAGACTATTTCACTAGACAGATACTCGGAATCCACGAACCATTAGCGCCTCTCGGAACATTGTTCGAAGACACAGCTATGATATTCCTTGACGGAGTAGTTGTCGGGCTGATGAAGAAGCTCGGTAAGACAGAGGAAGACCTGAGGAATGCGCATGCCAACATAGAGTTCTAGAACAGAATCACAGAATCTCTACCATCGGTAATGTAGAAGTCATCTTAATAAGTGGTTTAGATAGTTTCTTTTCTACAAGGTGACACCATGGCCGAGAAAAAGAAACCTATTGACGCTGGCTACGCATTACTGCTTGGCATATTCATTGCGAGCCTTGTATCCGCGAATTACTTAGCAGCTAAGATAGCTGTTCTCGGCAAGATCGCCCCTAACATCACATTACTTGTACCAGCAGGAGTAGTCGCCTACGCTGTCACCTTCACGGCGACCGATATAATAGGTGAGGTATACGGCAAAAAAGCAGCATCAACAGCTGTCATGATAGGATTGTTCGTCCAGTTCCTCATAATGTTCTACTCGTTAATAGCCCTGTTAATGCCCACTGCGCCGTTCCAGGAGAACTATAATGTGTTCTTCAACAAAGTATACGGGGTTACACCGAACATCGCATTTGCAAGCGTCCTTGCCTATCTAGTCAGCCAGAACCATGACGTATGGGCATTCCATTTCTGGAAAAGACTGACACGCGGTAAATGGTTATGGCTGAGAAATAATGCCAGTACCATCGTTAGTCAGCTCATAGATACTACGATATTCATAACGCTTGCCTTCGGAGTGTTCCCTGTCATCCTAGGAGGAGTATCGATACCATGGAGCCTAATACCATTCACAATACTTGGCCAGTACATCGTCAAAGTCATAATAGCCTTATTCGATACACCATTCGTCTACGCAGGCGTCTATCTTCTCAAACGCCTAGGCCTACACGAGATCAGCCTTAGCGAAGTGGTTCCAAGTGCAGGGACTATTCAAACTAAATGATAAGCTCGGA
>JAADCY010000253.1 GCA_013154205.1 Thermoproteota archaeon
AACCAGGCTAGACGACGGGCCCATTCTGGCTTTGAGCCTGTGTTCCATTGCTTTAAGAGTAGTGTTAGCTGAATTAAATCTTTCGCCGTGAGCTTGCCGAGTATCTTGTCCAGTAAATCGTCTGATACTCTGCGTTTACGGTTCTTTATCATGTTGCCCATGGCGGGTGTTATGCCTAGCTCC
Organism: Thermoproteota archaeon; assembly: GCA_013154205.1. Taxonomy (GTDB): domain Archaea; phylum Thermoproteota; class Thermoprotei_A; order Sulfolobales; family Desulfurococcaceae; genus JAADCY01. Next base: position 184 of record JAADCY010000253.1, read on the forward strand.
TTGTACTTTATGCCTTTAATCTTTGTAGCGTAGATGAACAGGGCCCAGCGGATAGCATCAGATACCATATCACCATACCTGATTGTTATAGTTTCAAGAATATTTTGTCTCGGGACTGTTATATGGCTCATCTCTTCATCTCCTCGAGTATCTCCCGTATTATCTGTTCTATCTCCTTGCTGGTGGCCTGGTGGCATTCTCCGTTGTTATCGCAGATGATTATGCGGGGGTTCATGTAGTCATAAGCATTACCCACCACGGATCACCCATTTCTTATCTACAATGCGTTTTATGGGTTTACAGACCGGGCCCAGCATACAGTCGATAAAAATGCATTTATCAGCAAGCCTTCTAGCCTCATCAAGACTGTCAGCCTCAACAAGAACTTCCAGCTCAGCCTTAACCCTAACCCTGAACAGTTTTGCCATTACTCTTCATCTCCTGTGTGTTTTTTGCCTAGGATAGTCCTGATCATGTCTCCGATGTACCTGTAGAACTCCCAGTCCTCGGTCTCGCTGGGATGGAATGATGCCTCGTCATAGAATTTCCCGTTCCTCGACACAACAATAGTTACCTCGTCAGGCTCAACAAGGAACTCGACACGCCAATACCTAGCCATTACTGCTCGCCCCCTAGGCACTCCCTTATCTCCTCATCAGTAGATGCAACACATTCTATCGTGTAGGCATCAGGATCACTGATAAGCCGCCTGATCTCTTCCTGCTCCCGCAGGGGCTTTTTAAATCCCCTGCCCCCGCCCCTGGCAGGGGATTTATAAACACCCTGTTGCATCACGGGTTCACCCCTAGGAGTTTTAGGAGTTTTTCGTAGTCGTCATCGCTCAGCGTGATCGTGGCGCATTGCTCGTATGCCTCGCTGACCACCCTGTCATCGTCTATGCGTAGATCATGCTTCTTGCATATCTTCAACACGTAGAACCCGTCATCCATATACAATAGTATCTCCGCAGGACAATCATTCCAATGATCCCAGACAAACACCCTATCAGCCATTCTCTATCACCTTGTCTAGTTCTCTTTTTATGAACATGTAGGTTGACCAGTGCCATTTGCATGAGTAGAACCAGAATGTCTCCTCGCAGTAGCATTCCGGGGAGTGCATGATGTTGGCCAGCGTGATCGTCGCTATTGTTGGCTCGAACAGCTTCTCAATATCCCGCTCGAACCTGTGCATCCTCACCGTATCAACATATTTTCTCCTGGCAACCACGAAGCCCTTGTACTCATCTAGAACCAGACGCTCAAACTTATTAGCCATCACCGATCACCTGCTGGCTGGCAACAATACATGCCTATATCCTCATCATACATGATTGGCTGATTCTTGTACACGCATTCCTCGCCTTCCTCACAGTAGGCATTGTAACACTCGCATGGCAACGGCTCCGGCTTTCCGCCTTTCTCCCTACATATCTCCTTGAAGGCATCTATCTCGGCGTCCTCACGGACTTTGCCTAGATAATACTGTAGTGCCAGGGCTGGCTCCTCATGGCTCATTATCAATACCAGCCTAGCCCTCAGCCTAACATCCTCATCATAGTCATAATCCTCGTACAGTCTGCTGAACAGCTCCCCGTGATAACCATAATGCGTATCAACAAAATCCCTAACCGCCAAAGCCCTATCAACAACATCCCTCGTAAGAACAAGGAGAAGCCAACGATCATCCATCACTGGATCACCCATTCGTGGTTCTTTATTTTCTTCAATGCTTTTCTAAGGAGAATAATGAAGCTCGTGTATTCCCTGCTCCCATGTATCTCTACTTTGTCGATCCAGTAAGTCCTTAGGCCCCGATAGTTCTCCTCGTGCACATATATCCTGACAATACCGTCCTCAACAACAAACCTGTTAAGACCCTTAAGAACAACCCTGACCATGCATGATCACCTTGTGGCTTGTTGTAGGAGCTGGATGAATCGTTTTGGGGGTATCCAGTAGTGTAGGTCTAGGCAGTATGATGGTCTTTCGTCCTCGTAGAGTCTGCGCTTCTCGGCCTTCCCAGCGTTGATCAGTTGGGCTAGTCTCTCAGCATTGATGAGCACGAGGATGTGGTGGCTGTCCGTGAAGTGGGCGAACCAGATGTTCTTCATGCTTATGCCTGTCTGCTCGTGTATCATCCTGGCTTTCTCGAGCTTCCAGGAGCCTATACAGCGCTTAGCGTCTATGCATGCACGGCGTGGATCCGCATAGCCAGTCGCATCGAGATAGCCCACTATCTCCCCGCTGAAAGTCTTGATCCGGAAGTCAAGGGCTTCCTCAACACCCTCAAAATACCGGCGGATAAGCCGTGAATCACCAGCCCCCAGCCCCGCATACTCCAACACAAACCCATGACTCAGCAACAGAGCGTTCAGATAATCATAGATAAACCGTTCACGCAGACTGCTTATACGCCACTTCTCCATGTACCGTTGCTTAAAACTCAGAGCCATCAGCCCATCACCTCGAGGATCCCGAACCATGTTTTGTTCGGGTTTGTATCGATCTCGTTGTTCTTGAGGTAACGGCTCACATAGATGAAGTATTTCTCGTTTAGGACTCGAGTCCCGCTAGGAACTATCCTGTCCTTGTAGTGTACTAGGAGATACTTCACGCCGAGCTTCCTGGCAGTTATTAATCCGCCCTCAAGAACAGTTGAATCATCGCCGAGAGCCATGTATTCGTAGTAGTGTTTCCTGCCACGATGATTATAGTTCGTCCAAGGCGGATCGACCACTACAATATCCGGAACTATGCCTAGCTTCTGGACCCGGGTCCAGACACTCCAAGACGGACACCTCGTAAACCAGTCAGGCTCTACAACCCATCTATGCACCCTTATATCGGACCCTAGAAGCAATCTAGGGCGCCAGGCACCATAGAATCGCCCCTCACCATATGTAACATCAAGAACAATGAGCTGTTCAAGATTCATGCCTAGTTCCTTAAGCATGTCATATATTAGGCAACTCACTGGATGCTTGACACACTTACCGCCACGCTTCTGAATATCCCGCTGATCAACCAGGAAGGACTCGAGTCCCATCACTGTCTTTCACCTGTCATTGCCTTGTATAGCCTGTCTAGTTCTTCTGGCTCTAGTGTTGCCTCGGCTAGCTCTAGTACTAGGTTCTCGAACCACCTGTACCGTGATGTCCCGTATCCTTGGCTCGGCGGTGGCGGTTCCCGGCCGTGGATCCTGTCCAGCACCCTTAATACCTCGGCCATCGAGACCACGGCTAGTTCACCCTGCTTAGTTCTTTGTAGAGTTTTGCGAGGAACTCACGGCGTTTCTTATCATCTTCTACTGGTAGCTTGACGCCAGTCAGTTTCTCAATGTATTTACGGGCCTCGGTCTTGGTCATGGGGCGTGGTAGCTTGAGATAGTATTTCTTGACCACCTGGCAGGTCCTGGATTTCGGCTCCCCATTAACCACGACTAGCTTAGTATAGTTGTCAAGATCGGATATCCTGCCAAGGAGTGGCTCTATCTCGATAATAGCCATGCCCCGATCGTCGAGGAGATTGCATATTGTCCTCACAGGGTTATCAAAGTCAATAACATCCATGCTCCTATCATCGTTGAAGTCCCTGCAAACCGATACAACTATAGTTATCCAACCATATCTCATGCTAGTTCACCCTCGAAGCGCTTCTTGCCAGGACTAGGTCTATGTCGAGATCATTGATGGCTGCCTTGATGGCGTCCATTGCCTCGTCAAGCCTCGTCATAGCATCCCCGAGCCTGTCCGCAACATCCTTATCAAACCAGTTGATCTCAGTCCCCAGCTCGGCGAGGCGATGACGGCTCTCCTCATAGATCTCCAGCCACTTCCCAAGCTCCTCGATAAACCGCTTAATCAGCAGATACAGATCCCTACGGGGCGGCGTATCAGTCCTCAGCACAGATATCACCCTCGGCTAGATGGCCTATCACGTAGTAGGGCTTACGCTTATTCCTGAGATCAATAGTGATGTACAACCCGTTACGGGCCACCATGTATACGTAGTCCCTGTACGCCTCGGCCAGCACAGCGTTGCGGAGCCACCAGTCAACATCCACGACATACTCGCCCTCAGCACCACGGACAAGCTCCCGGAGCCGGTTAACCAGCGCCGAGAAATGCAGGGCCAACTCATCACTAACGGCCTGCACAGCCTACCACCTTCCCGCTATCCTTTCGAACTCCTCGGCGATACGCTCACGCTTCTCTTCTTCTTCCCATACAACCTCAAGCATACGGCAATACCACAACGGATGCTCAGCCAAACAACGATCATCAACCACGACGATCACCCCCAAGCTTCTTGTCAAGCGCCCAGGAAGGATACTCTCCCATCAGCCAGCGTGCAATGATGTCCCTGATCTCCTCGTTGGTGAAGGCCTTGTCGACCTTGAATACCTTCTCAGAGCCATCCATGATGTTGATGACAACGACATAGCCATAGGGAGCGTCCAGGAGCCAGTTATAGATCATCAGCCTGTGCTTCCATTTCCAGTAGAGCCTGACACTATTGCTCCTAGTAGTCTTAAGCTCCAATGGGATCACGCCATCGCTGTTAATGATGCATGCGTCAGGCGTACCCGAGACCGTGACCCAGCAATAGTTATCGTTGCAGGACAGGAAGCGCCGGGCCTCACGCAATACCTTGTCAGCTATGCTCTTATCGAGGAACACGGTCTTGCGGTGCTCACGGCACTCGCCAACCATTCTTGCGAAGCCACTATGTATCAGCTCCCCGACGATCATAGCGCCGTTTATATCGTCTATGCTCGGCTTCCTGAGGGCCTGGTGTATGGGTTGCTCGAGGTAATGCGCATATAATATATACCAGTTACGGCCAGAGACATAGTGGTCATACGTAGATTTACGTAGGAGTTCGACAACCGAGAACCCGTTCATTTCAACCCCCCTTCCTCGATTATCCTCGAAGAGATCGAGCGGAGATTATTCGATATCTCGTGGAGCAACGGATAAAGATCAGATACGTCGACCTGAAGCCACTCAAGATCCTTCAGATCCATGTACAGGTCATCAAGCAAGCCCAGCATAACCGATATACGCTTATTAATCCGCTCAGCAGTCCTCACAATACGAACCTGTTTACGGTAACTAGCCGAGACCTGCTTCCTAGCAACCGACACGGCTAGTTCACCTCGAGGAGAGACTTTATCTTAGTAGCACGGCTCACGGCCGGCAACATCTTCTCGTTAAGCTCACTGTAGATCCCCTTCGGAATATACTGCTCATACTTAGTCAACAGCCTGTACAGCTCACTCAGAAGAGAATGAAGCTCCTTCACAAGCTTCCTAAGCTCCTTCATATCAATCTTGATGTTTACCTCGGTCTTCGTGGCGATCTTGGGCTGTACATGGTTGATGTTCACGATAGGATTGTTGATGATGGTCTGTCCTACCACGATCTTTTCCTGTCCGCTGATTAATCCGTGATATATCCTTATAGCTTCTCTGATTACCTGGCTACGGTTTCTTGTGCCACGGACAGCCATTATTTCGACGAGCTTGTTGAGATCGTCCATTGTCAGCCTAGAAGTGACATGAACCGTGAACGAGTTCATTAATTTGGCCTTGTCCATGGTTCTCAGGCCTCGCTCACAACGTATTCCTTGCTGTCTTCCCTGACGATCTTGATGTCGCTGTACATCTCGATGATGTTCTTGAGGATCATGTAGCGGAGATAGTGACGGCTCAGATTGTACTTGTAGGCTAAATAGGCCACTGGCACTTTCTTCTTGGCTCGAACCTCATCTACGATCTGGGGGATGAGGTGACGGGTCTTATACCTTTGAGCCATGTTCCACACCCGATTCCATTCCTGATTCTATTTTAGAACTAGGAACTATAAAAATTTTTTCTTTTTTAGAAATAGGAATAAAAGCAAGGACATAGAAAGGTGTTACATGTGTCGAAATTGGAGAAAGCAATAAAGATAGCACACTCGGCATACTTCACAGGCCTCGCCAGGCTAATCATGCTTGTAAGACTAGGCATGGATAGAAAGAAGAAACTAACAATGGCAGGCCTAGGAGCAAGCACTGTTTACTCAAACCTATTCAAAGCAGCAAGACTAGGACTAGTAGTCGTAAAAGAAGACGAGACAATAGTTTTGACAAGCAAAGGCCAGAAAATAGCAGACATCCTGATCGAAGCGCATGACAAAATAGAGAATGTTTCATAGCTTTTGTTTTAGAGTTAGTTATATAGATATTATCGAGAACGACTATACCCTATAATCTATTATTATCGGTAATAATAATACGTAGTAATACCAGCCCAGAAAAAATTTGCAGAATAGTTTCCGAATACTTTTCTGACTATATATCTCTCACACAATTTTTGTTTTGTTTTTTATTGTTTTTTAGAATGGGAGAAACTATAGTAGTTATGTTAAAGAATAGTGTGTTACGTAACACGTAGTAACACAAGCCTAGAATATATTCGCATATTCTCTCATTTAATATAAAAAAATAAAAATAAAACAAAAAATCAAAAGAGTAACTCACGCTCTAGTTCTGCAAAGGTTTTCTCGGCAATGATGTTCTTATATGTAATAATAATTGAAATAGCACAGTCAAGGTCTCTGCATTCACGGATCTCTTTCTCGAGTTTTGCGAACAGAGCCAGTAGTTGGGCTTTGGTGCATGTCATGTTTTCACCGGTATTTTCTGGGAGAATATATGGTTAGGGGGCATGGGTGAAAGTGTTTGTAAAATATATGGGTTTAGGACTCTACTATGTATTTGATGACTTGTATTGTTATGGATGCGTTGTCATCTATTTCTTGTGTTCCATGGAGCGTTATGTGTAACCGGTAAATGGGGCTGGATGTCTCTTTGGGACCGCTGACTGTGAACTCTATTGTTGCGGTGTTATTGATTATTGATGCTGTTGGGCTTTCCCATATGTACCTGTCGTTTGCGTCATGGTATTGTATGGATACCGTGGCGTCTGGCGAGAACTTTACGCCCTTAAATATTATCTTCATCTTTATCGTTACATGTGCAGCGTTCTTGTCTGTCACGGTAAGCGTTATTCCGAGGGGATAGTCTTCTAGATCGGCCTTGGGGAGCTTCACGGTCTCAGTACTCCATGCCACGGGCTGGCTCCCGAAGTTTATTGTTACTGAGAAGTAATAGTATGACAGAACTATTGACGCCACAAGAAGAGCCGAGACTATAGCGATAACAGTCTTTCTCATATTTTCACCAGAATAATAATCTATGATTTATATGAAAAAAGGATTTGTCTTTAGAGCGGGTTCCCGGGGAGTGCTTTTATTATTGTCCATGCAATAAAGCCTGCCAGCACGGCCATAAAGACGATGAAAAGCGGTGTTAGGGGGCCGAATAAGCTGAACAATACGTTGTAGACCTGGTGGAATGCCCAGACTATGTATTCCCGTATGTTCTGTATCCCGTTATTCAGAGCATCAAAGAAAGCTTTGAAGGGTGCGAGCATTCCCTGTATTAGGCTGGCCCATGCGTTTCCCAGCAGGTCCAGTATTGGCTTGACAATGTTCTTGGCTATCCAGTTTGCTACTCCGCCTGCCCCCTGTGTTACTAGGGATACGAAGAAGTCCCATGCGCTCTTAAGCGCATTATATATTATGTCTTTAAGCTGGCTGAGAAAATCCGTCATCGCCTATGCCTTCTATGTTTTCTCAGCTTCTTCAGGGTCCTGGCGAGATAGAGTCTTCTCAGTACTTTGTCCGATACCCTGAGCTTGCCTTCCTTGACCAACCTTATCGTGCCGCCTATGGCCTTATCATTGATGTCTCCGTTCTTCGTTATCGGATCGTAGCCTAGCAGTCTCTTGAGCTTCTTACGATTACGCTTAAACCACTCCGTGAGCGCACCACGATGCTTGATCGCTTTCTGTATCCACTTATTGTTCCTTGCTATGGGGGATCACCCCCTATCTGTGCTTTCGATGATGCTTTCTGTGATGATGCTTCTTGTGGTGCTTGTGGTGGTTGTTCCTATGCTTCTTCTTGTGATGGCTTTTCCTGTGTTTTCTCCTATGGGCCATTCACGATCACCTAGGGACGGGTTAGGGGGAGATTAAAAAACGGTTTTAGATTCCGGGGAGTAGCCACTTGACGAAGTAGAAGATTATCACTAGTACTAGTATGATTATCAGTGTGAAGGCTACTGGTGCCAGTGGGCCTAGGTATTGTTTGAACCAGTCTAGCGAGGACTGGAAGCTCTGCGTCAGCATTATGAATGGCTGTGTTATAGCGGTTCCTATCACGCTTATGAAGCTGCCGAACATGTTCATTATCGGCTGTATAATGTAGGTCTTGATACCGTCAACTATGGGCTTGATAATATTGTCCATTATCCACTGCCATGCACTCTGTAATGCGCCAGCCACACTGCTTCCCAGATTATCGAATGGTGAGGCGGCGAAAGCTGGTTGTATGGCAGCTATCGCTAGTAATGGTATGAGCGCCAGCATCAGCAGCTGTTTCCTGGTCATCGCTGATCGCCTTATCTGAATAGTTTCCTGCCCTTCTTCTCGCTCTCATAGTATGCTATAGCCGCTATAGCGAGCGGTATGATCAGTGTGAGGATTGCGCTGTTAGCGATCAGTGCGGCTGCAGCGCTGCCCATAATGCTTAGTACTGCGTGGGCGAACTTCCTTATAGCAACTATGACTGCCACTATTGCGCTTGCAATGAAGCTGTTAACAGTACTGGTGTTGAGCATGACCTTGAAGTCTGTCTTAAGGCTTGACTCTGCTCCCTGTGCAACGTAGTTTACAACGGTACCGTTCTCATCATAGAAGATTATCTTGATCATCACGTTGCTGAAGTCGTTGAAGTTCTTCCAGTCGTCAGGGCTTACATAATATGTTAATACCTTGCTCTTATCTAGATCAATAGTGCCCAGGGCGAGATCATAGGTTCCATCGCTGAGATATACTTTAGCCACAACTGCTGTTGTAGTGCTGCTTTTCTCGAGTCCGCTTAGATCAACTACTATGGTGTTGACAGAGCTTTTCGCTTCACGGAACTGGAAGTCATAGGTTATAACGATCTTGGCTACATCGCTATCGGCTGGTGTGAACTGTAAGACGCCACCATCGGTCTTATAGCTGGTGATGTTCACTACTGTGCCTACAGCGTTGTAGAGCGCTAGGGTCTTCATGTTGTCGGCGCTGTAGACAGTGCTTCCAGTCGCCATGATGGCTCCGGCTAGAACGGCTATTATTAGGACAACGAATACGCCTATGGCTGCGTGTTTACGGCTTGGCCTGCGAGCCATACCCTCACCTGGCATACTCATTTGTACACTGTTCTATAAGAACGGCTATTATCATACAATGTATTACATTATCACACACAATATGACCATGTCACAAGAAATAATACCCATTTATAAGGATCGGTGCAGATTAAACCATGCGGTGATAGTGTGGGCTACAGGCTCACAGTATACATTTCTGTCCCAGAGAGTGAGCTAAAGGACTTCGCCAAGAACCTTAACAATGCGCTTCAAGAGATGGGCTACAGGAGCATCTCGAGCTTTATCAGCGATATACTAGTGGCCGTAGCCAATGCCTACAAGAACGGCGGTGACCCCGACAAGGAGATACAGCGGGTAATGGGGCAACGCAAAGCCCAGTTCATGAAGCGGACGAGGATACTGAACCTTATCAGGGGCGTGATAAGATGAACCTTAACACTATCTTCTTCCTTGTCAGCATCGTAGGCGCTATATTAACATTGTTGAAAATAGCTGGCTGGCTCAGCAAGGCTGGCTATAACATCGTGAAATGGGGGGCCTACACGATCCTCGGCATACTGGTTATCTGGGGCCTATACAACACTATTGGCGTTAAACTGCATCTCTGGGATCCGATTAGCCTTGATCAATTTATTTATAGAATCCCAGTGATCGGTGACGCTCTTAAACGGCTGGATGACTGGCTCAACCAGTTCAACTTCTTCGGGGGATAAGCCATGAACAAGCTTAACAAGCTTGTGGGCGTGCTTCTAGTCCTATTTCTAGTACTGCCATATTTCGTTCCCACTTTCTCAGCTACAGGCACGGCTAGCCAGCTACTCTATGTTAAGCACTGGTATGGTGCCACGTATTATTTCTATAACGATAAGGTTGTAGTGATGGATTCCAGCGGAGATAATATTACATTGTATAATGAGCTGGGCGCAATTGTGTCAAAGCTCAATCTTACAAGCTATCAGTTATTGATAAGCAGAAACAATGTGACATACTACTACAATATAGACGTGAAGCTGTTCGGCAAGACCTACACATTCAAGATACTAATCATGTTCTTGTTCAGCGAGACAGGTACTTGTAAGATCAAGGTTGTAATAGATCTCCCGTTCAGGATACCGAAGTGGATAGGCAAGGCATTATTCAAGTGGCGTTTGCCAGGCGAGTTCAAACAGCACGGCTACCGCTTAGTGAGAAAACGCTTGTTCATTGATTTCTCGGATATGGTAAAGCATGGGAAATTCGGTAAGTTTGTGAGGGGTAAAGGCTATATTGAAGTTGAGAGCGTCGGCTTCAATTCCGGGATTATTATAGATCCTGTTATAGGGGTTGTTAATGGTACTACGAGCACGCCTGGCAGTATATCGTATTATACGTATGTGAATGCGCTTAGCAATCCCGGGTTCGAGACAGGCGATCTGACGGGCTGGACTGCCTATGATGCACTTGCTATTGGTGGTGTCAATGTTACCAGCACATATGCTTATAGTGGAAGCTATAGTGCTGTGATGTATGTTCCTAGTGCTACAACTGATGATGTATGGTTAAGACAGAATCTCACGGTAAACTATCTTGTCCACAGCATAACAATACATTACTATGTTGTTGATCCCTTCGGCGGGAAATTCATGATAAACCTGTACAAACTTAACCCATTAACGCTTGTATGGCAGGCAAGCCTTAATCAGTCAGTGACCAATACGTGGCTTACATTCCAGTATAATTTCAGCAAACCCATAGAAGTCGGGTTTATAGAAATATGGGGCGAGACAAATAGTGACACGACAACCGTGTATGTTGATGATGTATGTCTTGACAAGTACAGCCTTATAAGAACAGATAACACCCTGTGGAACGGCACATACATAGCCTACTCAGCAAGCAACGCCACATACACATACAATATAACAACCGGGAATGTAACACTTACATCAGGCTACTACATACCAATAACGATCAGCACTACTCTCGCCAGCCCAGTACATAACTATAGCTTGAGGCTCAACCTAACCGCGCTGGGCTTCACGGGCTGGAGCTATACAGCCGAGAACGGGAGCGATATCTATTTCCTGGACGCAAACGGTAACCCGCTCTACTACTGGATAGAAACCTACAACGCCACAACCCAGCAGGGAATCATATGGGTAAACACCACACTAACCAACACAACCATCTACATGTACTATGGCGAAACAACAAACCCATACGCCAGTTATAATGACCCCAACAGGGTATTTCTATGGTACGACACACAGGGAGACCCGAGCAAATACAGTATATCACAGATAACAGGCACGGCTACATGGAGCCAAGACACAACAGGCAATCCAGCGCCCAGCCTTAAAGCAACATATAGCACTGGGGGCGAACAGATAGCATACCCATCAAACATAAACTCGGAAAATATAGCTATTGAAGCAGATGTAAAGGGTTCTTCATATACTTTAAACGTTCAGCCAACAATAGGTGTAAGATATATCGTTGGACAGGGTATAATAGAGTTTAGAATACATCCTGGTGGTGCTACGGGTACTAGTGCTGGTATAGACTATAAAGACATAGCTAGTGGTACTGATAACTTCTTATGGAGTACATCTGCTTTCACACTTGATACTAGTGTATGGTATCATGTGGTAGGAATAGCTTATGGTGATAAGGTACGTATGCTAGTATACGCTAATGGAAACTTACTCGCTGATAGTGGATGGGTATCAACAACATGGACCAGTAGCGGTTACGCTGGAGCAGTATATGTTGATGGATCTACTGGCACATCGATCTGGTGGGACAATATCCGTATATACAAGTATGTCGACCCCACAAACTATAGTGTTAGCCTTGGTGCTCCTGTTAGTCTTCCCGCTTATCCCGATGCTGTGAATATTACCATGTTGTTACCTAGCGGGTATGATATAGTTAATATTACCCGTAGCGATGGAGTGCTAGTTGATTATACTATTGTTCAGTATAACTCGACATATGTAGAAGTATACTGGCTGGACAGCTACGGCTACAACTACACGTTGTACGCCACGGCATGGAACAGCATATCAGTTATCACTGCTGATTACAAGTATTACCCCTACGGCTACAATGCAACAATATATGCGAAAGCCCTGGACCCGTATCAGAACCCCTTGGCAAACTACACAATAATATTTCAAGTATTCGTGAACGGTACATACGAGTACAATACTACGGCTTTAACAAATAGCACGGGATGGGCCAATACCACTATAGCGCTTCCAGCCTCGGACGCAGAAATATCCATACAGGCAATCTTGAACCAGACCTATATCGGTGTAAGGAACACTACTATCTATACCACGAGCTACAAGTACAACATATCATACACGCCAGGCACGATTGTACGCAAGAATAACCCCATAACGCTAGTATTCACGGTAACTAGGACTGTTGATGGCTCGAAGCCTGACGGCTGGCTATACATATACTTTAACTCAACAACGCTGGAAAGCGAGGTAAGAACAGGCTATACATCGAGAATATTCAATAGTAGCTTGTCAGGAGAATGGAACCTAACAGTACTCAAATTCATAGACTCGGAATCACCAAGTGCACTAATTATTAATAAGAACTCAACTCTTGTATGGTGTGGCGTGGATATATCGTATTCAATTTATCCTGTAAAATATTATTACAGCGTGAATGAGACGATCACAATAAACTACTATGTAGCCTATGATACAGGCCAGACACGGAACTGGACAATAAACGTGTATCAGAACGGTGTGAAGATATATACTAGCATAGGCTATACTGGCTCGTTCAATGTCAACCTAACAAATAATAACAACATAACGATCTCGGTGCTAGAGCTTGACGGAAAGAATACTGTGAAGTCGTTCGAGCTAATAGCATTATATATAAACATAAACGGGTACGTGATCCATGCTCTGAACGGCACAAACATATTGTATGTGCATGCAGGGCTCAGCGAGCCAAACACCATTATCGGGGCCTACGTATTAGCAGTGTATAGTGGCTTGACGAACAAGACAATACACTACTATGAAGATCCCCATTACACTATACAGCTCTTCTTCGCCAAGATAAACGATACAGCAATAAAGATAGACATGGCGCTGACAAACCTGCTCACAACGCCCGAGGACTACAATATAAGCTTCACTATCAAGGCATACTATCTGGGCGGGATAATAGCACTGCACAAGTTCAAAATGCATGTCGAGCCATACAGGACAAACTATACAAGCTTCATACTTGATCTCGGCAGTTACCAGGGAATACTATACTATGACCTAAACATATCCATGCCAAGCTACACGAAACTCTATGAGGACAACCTGCCGTTCATAGTAGGTGATCAGCTATACGAGAACGTTAGAATACTGAAGGGCTTCTCGAAGAACTCAGAAATAAACCTAATACTCGGAAACATAGCCTCGCCAAACACCACACTAATAATAATGACGCCAGTAGGCCTTATCTCACGGCCCGCCCATGTGGATTCTACAATTAATATATTGTTCAAGGCGGAAATGGATACCAACACGATATACGAGAGTGGTATGACGGCAAACATAACCGTTAACGTAACCCAGGCCCCATTCCCGATGGAAGTACAGATAGTATTTGCTGGCAACTCATGGACATACCAGGCAAGAAACACCACATATACCATAACAATACCAGACCTGCCAGCATACGTGCTGGAAACCTATCCAGTACAAATAACACTGCTAGTCTCAGGAATCCCAGTAAAGCAGTACACCTACACTATCATGGTCTATAACAGTGGGCCTAAGATAATGTTGATCAGCCCATCCGAGTACAGCCAGATCAACGGCACTGTCACCATCACATTGTATGTCTATGACCCGAGCGGTGTCGAATCAGTATTGTGGAAATGGGATTTCGAGGACTCATGGCATAATGCGAGTCTCGATGGCTACTACGCCTATATAACATATGATACATTGAAGATACAGAACGGCCTTGCAAGGCTCATGGTAAAAGCCACGGATAAGCACGGCTACGTATCTGATGCGGTATACTACTTCAACATCTACAACCCAGTCAACGAGGCCAGGATGAACCAGTTATTGTATAACATAGGACAGTTCGTGTCACGCTTCATCTTCATACCAGGCCTGATTACAGGTATTTTAACAACCGTGATCGGCATGTGGATAGGTTACGCTTTCCGTAAGCGCAGGGAGAAGCAGGAGAAAATAGTTGTGGTTCTTAATCAGAAGGGGGTGAAACAGAAGTGAAATACCTAGCTCTCCTGATCCTAATCTCCTTTGCTTTTTCCATAACGCTAGTATTTTCGGCCGAGGCCCCATCGGGTCAGCCGATAGACTTCATAGTCTATTACCATAACGATGAAGGCTACACTATTTTAGCCCAAGATTATGGCCAGGTGCCACAATCGTTCAATCTAAGAGTATATACGAGCTATCCAGGCCTGGAAGATATCACTATCCAGGCTAGTGATGGAACTGTATTGAAGCATATCAGCGACACGATAATATTCATGCGTGAGTACAGCATCACATTGCCGAGAGACAATATAGGCATAGTGATAACGGTAAAAGTGGAAGGCAAGCAGAACGCATACACCCTGGTAAAACACTTCACAGTGGTAAAATCGCCACAGCCGAGACCCCAATCCTTCGAGGGCTGGCTAAGCCCGAAGCAGTGGAAGCGCATGGTCGAGGAGCTGAAATGGAATATCGCTATAACAGCTGCGTTCTTCGCCCTTGCTGGCATAGGCACGGCTATTATACTGCGTAGAAAGTTCTTGATGCTAGAGCCATTTACGTTGCTACAGCTACCGTTCATGATGGGGGCGATGTATGCGAGTTACGCCGTGGATCCTGACACATGCGTGCTGTACTTCATAGTATTCCTGCTGAGCGATATACTATCATATAAGCATATCAAGGGTCCCGAGACAGTAGTATTCCACAGATACGATTTTGAGAAAGCGAATGTTGACGAGGTAGAGCTGCCAGTATACAAGACAGAAGATGGAAGAGAAGCCGTGGCTTTGCAGGACTGGAAATCAGCCATTAAGCGTACATTGCTAGGCAGGCATATCTACATCTATTATGATGGAGACATGGATGTTAAATGGACGCTTGACGATACAACACCGTTGATCATGGCTGAGAAGCTCAAGGTCTACAAGCGCAAGGTGAGCGAGGAAGAAGAGAAGAGCGTCGTGGAGCAGGCTAAGGAGAAGCTCGCCGAGAAAATGGGTGCTGAGAAGGAAGAATACGAGCACGTAATGCTGGTTAAGCCAATAGACGCCCACACCCTAGAGTTCATGAGGCGTGCAGACTACTTCTTCGAAATGAAAGAAACATGTATCGAGGCCCTCGAGGAGAACGAGAAGCTCAAAGAGACAATGGATGTACGTGTAAGGAAGGCTAGAGCCGAGGCTGTGGCCCAGTGGATCAACATTATTCATGGGGGTGAACTAGCATGAGCGAGGAGCCTAAATACATTAAGATAAAGACCCCGCTGGAGCTAGACCGCATCATACTGGGGAGCTTCGGTGTAAGCCGAGGAGTAAATATACTGGCTGCTACAGAGCATCCCGAGGCCCTCGCAGATCTCATAGATACTATAGAATATGCTATAGAGCTGGGACTGATAAGCAGGGATAAGGCTGAGCGGTTCCTAAAGCCTTTCCTCAGGAAATCAACGGCTAAGTTCCTCAAGCAGAAAGCAGACATGCTGGGCAAGTACCAGTTATGGATAGGCGTGCCAGACAATGTTATCTCAGAGATCGTGAAGCAAAGGCTCAGGACAGACTTCAAATCAATATATAGGAAGATACTGGGTGGTGATAATGGAAGTTCTGAAGCCTAAATACAAGCCTACACGCACCCTGAGAAAATACTACATAACCGGTATACTCGAGCATGCCCATCGTGAAGCAATGGCAGTAGTAATATCAATAGTTAGCAGCCCATACAGCGTGGCATTCCGAGGCAATGGCAAGACAAGCTATGCGTTGCGGAGCGTAGCAGCATACTATCATTTCGTGCACGGATACGATATTGATAAGGCATGGGAGAAAGCCCTGGACAACCTAGTATTCACAATTGATGACTTAATAGACCGTGTAGAGTCAAGCAGGCCAGGAGACATCATAATAGCCGATGACATAGGCTACCACGTACCACGCAGAGCAAGCTATAGTAAGGAAGACTTCAAGCTGTTCAGCGAGATAGACGTGTTCAGAACCAAGGGCACAGGAATAATCTTCACGGCGCCACACATTAAGAGACTGCCTACACAGCTCATAATGCATAGCGAGTACCTAGTATATGTTGCACGGCTAGTGGGCTGGAGCAGCAAGGCACACATATACAAGCTGATGTACAGTCTAGAGAGACCATACCTTAACCCGAGGTTCGAGAAAATAGCGGATGAGGTTTTCCCGACACGCTACCCGAACAAAATATATAATGAATATATAAGGAGACGGCTACAGGCGCTTCATGAACGCAATATATGAGATCTTTCCTCGAGTATCTCTATTATCGCTTTTTTGATCTTCCTGCTCCTCGTATTGTAATACAGAATCGCTAGGTCCTCGTTGCTTAGAGCAGGTAGCAGTGTTATTATTAGCTCGATGAACTTTGTTGTACTGTATGTTTTTATCTCCCGCTTCTTAGTGGCTTTCTGGTAAGCCATATACGTTGCACGAACACTAATAGGCATGCTACCACCCCAGGATCTCGGTTATTTTCTGGTCTATGGGTTGGAATACCTGGTTGTGTAACCGTAGGGTTTCTAGGAGTGCTTGTTCTTTGGTTACGTGTTTGCGTAGGTAGTATTTCCACCATGTTTTGCGGCTTATCCAGCCGTGCATGAACCGTATTGTGTCCCAGTCTATGCCTGCCTGGTAGAGTATGTATGTGTTGAGTGAGCGTAGATCGTATGGTCTGAACCCTGGCTTGAGCCTGCGTATTGCTTTCAGTACTTTGCGTTCTGTCTTGTGGCTGTAGTGGAATAGCTTCGGCGAACCAGTTATCTTGGTCTTCTCGAGAACATCTAGCAGGCCAGGCGTGAGAAATGCATAGTATGCTCGTTTCCGCCTGCTCATTACACGTAGGCGGAATATTCTCGGGTCAATATCTGCCTGGTCATTCCATGTGAGAGACCGTAGCTCGTATGGCCGTAGACCGGTCACGAGTAGTCCGGCCAAGTATACTGCGTAGTTCTTATTGATAGTCTTGGCCACTGTCAGTATATCGTAGAACTCGTCCAGCCCTATTGCTGGCTCTCCCTCGTCCTCATCTTCTCCCTTGGCCTCGTAGCTGAACAGGTCTAGCAGGTCTTTGCGGCGCACGAAATGGAGATAGAGCCTAATGGCTTTACGTATATGGTCTCTGACGCTGGGCTTCTGCCTGCTCATATACTGTATTATATCGTAGATGCTGGGCTTCCAGCCGAGATCCCTTATGAGCCGTAGGAGATACTGTATCCGCTCCTTGATCGTCCGCTCCTTCCGCTCCTTGCTTACCAGCCAGGCCTTGAAATGCTCTAGCTGCTCAGGACTGAAAACTATAACAGGGTCCTCGCCATGAAAGCCATAATCTTCTGCAAGAAGCTCATATAACAGGTTGAAGAACTGCTCCGCCTCGTCAGGGCGGCGTCCTAACCAGGCTAGACGACGGGCCCATAACCAGTATTTCTGAATAATTATTCCTAGCCTTTAAAACTTA
>JAADCY010000240.1 GCA_013154205.1 Thermoproteota archaeon
CTCTCTCCCCGCGATCACTACTCTGCCTGCACCATAATCTTTTAGGCTGTTACTCATATTTTCACCTGGAATATTGTTTTTGTTAGCCTAGATATAAAAAACTTACCCTAAACCTCAAGGTTTAGGCTAAACCCTTATATATGTATATATGCGTCACACCGACCAATTAACCATACTGGGCAAAACCCCTAACACCATTAACAAGAACCTTCAAGTCAAGCCTATGTACAGCACTAATAATCCTAATCACAGCATCGACGTACTCCCCGACAAAACACTTATCACACCTACCCAGATAACCCGGATCAGCCTCATCGAGAAAAACACCCGTGATCAACCCCCTACCACCAACACTATAAGCCTCAACAGTCCTATTGACCAGTATCAAAACCATGCCGACCCAACGATCAACCGATAAACCCTTCTCAACAACAAATTCACGGAAAGAAGAACCAAGACCAAAAGGACGAGAACCATTATGCAGATAAGCAAAAACCATACCTACCACTAAGTCTCTCAAGAACAGGCAACATATGATCCTCAGCACCACCCCCATAAACACCAGAGAAAAACAAGAACATCAAAACAACTAACCAGCAAAACCACAAACAAAACAACACCAAACAGCTCACGCCAACCCATAACACAAAACACCCCAAAACACATACGACAAACTAAAAACATAAAACCACATATATTAACCCCAATACCTGTCCTACCCTATACCATACAGCCCAAAACTCAACTTATAACAATCCAAAAACCACCTAGCAACACAGTCAATATCAGCCAAACAATCCCAAATAATCCAAACCCCCAACAGCTCGAATCTACAAATTACATCAATTAACAAAACCACTACACAAATACATTCCGATAACGTTTTTGTTTGATCCTTGAAAAGGATACCGCATAGTAATGATAAGTTCGGAAAAACATTGTTTCTTTCAATTTTATTTGTTTGATCCTGATGCGAAGGTATTGGTGAGGACTACTCCTTTGCTTGCTCTTTCAATTTTATTTGTTTGATCCTCTATCGGCTCATCCTTACCCATCACTCTTCCCTAGTACTATGCACTTTCAATTTTATTTGTTTGATCCTAAAAGAGCTTAATGAGATACTTAGATTAACGCTAGACCCTCTAACTTTCAATTTTATTTGTTTGATCCTTTTCTTGGTTCTTGTTTTGTTTGTCTTAATATTAATTGGTTTTGTTAGTGTGTTTAACTTGTGATTTAATTTTATTCATGAGGTTCAAAAGGATCATAACCTTGTAATAGATTATTGTCTGGGCATTTAGCTCCTTGTTAGATCTGGGAATGGATCCTTGGCTTGTTAATACAGTGTTGTATGTTTATATACAGTAATGGATATGAATTTGGATTAAACACATGTTAATGATTGGTTATATGGATGAATATTCCCGGGTTTTTCGGGGATTTTTGCTTTGTTATGTGTATGGACAGTATCTTTTGTACCAGCAGTTCCTGCATTTTTGTGGTTCGGGGTTTGCTGGTGGTGGTTTTTCACTTGTTATTGTTTTTCTTAGTTTTTCTAGGAAGAGCTTTGTTTGACTTATTTCGGTCTCTGTTAGTTCTATCTCGTATTTCTTGCCAGCTACTTCTAGGATCGCGTATCTGATCCTGTATTTTGTTGTGGCTGCTAGTGCTGTTGCTATTGTTTGTTGCTTGTATCTTGTGAGGTGTTTTGTAGGGTAGGTTTTCTTCTCGATTATTATTGTTTGTTTTCCGGACTGCTTGATCTCGTCGATTATGCTTGTTAATTCTAGTTTCTTGTTTCTTACCTTGATCTGGCCTTTGTTCTCGGCTGTCTGTGTGCTTGACGATATTTTCATACTATCGGTTACTGGTTCTGATACATTATAGTTGGTTATTATCCATGGTATTACTGGGCAGTAAAGGTATTGCTTCAGCATTGATGGTGTAAGATTACCTGTTCTAGATAGATAATACAACTATGTTTTCACCCTTGATCCTAGACAACGGGTTTCCTAGGACTACCATGTAGTCGATACTATACTTTGTCAGGGGGATTATATGGACAATATCTTCACCGCTTATCACGGTCTTGCTCCTTCTTAATACATCCTTGTAGATCGAGGAGACCGGTCTGCCCATAAACATGCTTCTCTGCACCCTAACAAATCCCCTTGACTTGAGGTAGTCGCTGTACTTCTTGCGCTTCCGGTCATCGCTTATATCATATACGATCGCCACATACACAGGCCATCACCTCTCCACTGGCCCCTGGACTATAATGGTTTCACCCCTTAAGTAGGAGGCGATCAGCCTCGCGTATCTCTTCATTGCTTGTTCCCTGGTTATTCTGTCGCCATGGTATTGTGCTTTCTCGCGGAGAGCCTTCATTATCGTCTCCACGATCTTGGTTCTCGACTTCCTCGATAACAGGCCGCCCATTATCTCGGGCCTCCATCCCCTCCTTAACAGCTTTAATAAGGGATAATCAACTACTACAGGCCGGAATGGCTCTACGTAATCGTATACGAGAACAGGTTTGCCACTACGATCTACATGGAGGTATCCGGCATAGGGATCAAGTCCTGCTAAAACTAGGGCTTTCCAGGCCTCCGTGTATAGGATGCCGTAGCCGTAGTTAAGGATCGTGTTGAAGGCATCTATTCCGTCCTGGTCTCTCCCGTTAAACCCTATATCTTTGGGGACGAACACTGAAATTGCCGCCCAGTAGGTTCTGGCGGCCATTGCTTCTATGTTCCTTATTTTGTCCCTATATGATTCGGGGTAATCGTACTCTATGGTATCTATTGTCTCTGCGTATCTTAGGAGCCTTCTACGCTCATCCCGGATCTCAGCCGATCTAGTATTGATCTCTAGGTTATGGATAACGTGTTCTTGGTTCATGATCTTCGATTTTATCAGAACCCTTACGATATCCATCCATCTCCCATCGATATAGGCTAAATACTGTTCTCTCCTAGTATCTACGGTCTTGTTAATGAATGGAGGATAAAGTCTGCCGATAGGTAATCCCCTACTATCCAGGAATACTACGTCTATACCATGATAAATTGCAGTACGTATAGCTTTTGAGGATACGCTAACACCTGATGTCACAATAATGATCTGTTCTATCATGCTGGGAGCGGCCTCGGCTATAACCTTGTTCTTTTCCTTGACAACGAACAAGCCATTTCTATATCCGAGCCTTACACCGTATCCTGATACGATCAGCCTTGAGCCGTTCATTTCCAGCACACCTCTCTGTAGGGACAGTTGGCGGGACACGATGCCGGACGCTGTGGTTTCTCATCATTCAATAACATGTCTATGATCTCGTCCCGCTCCATCAAGAACCATTTCCTGAGTGAAGAATCAATGTAGATCGGCTTATAGTGTATGTATGGGCGCCCGTTGTCCGGGAGCCTAATATATACTAGTAATCCATAATCGACGGGGATCTCATAGTATGATTCCAGCGCTAAAGCATAGCCCGCTAGCGAGAGCCTATGGAAATCTCTGGGCGAGCCAGTCTTAAACTCCACTATTACGCCGTGGCTTATGGCGTCAACCCTGAGCCCCGTGCTAAGCCCTAGTCTTGAGCCATCTACACGGTACTCGGTGATTATAGGTGGAGGTATTATGCCGCCGTTCAGCAGGGACTCGGCCATCACTGTCCCCACAATGCTGATCAGCAATAGTTCGTAGAGCTGTCTAAGCCTCTCATCACCAGCCACCGATTCAGGGGGATCTTTAAGAGATTCAATAGTCTCGAACGGCTCCTTGCCGTCTAGGATCTCCCTCGCGACGCCCCGGTAGATATAATCAATCATCTTGTGGACTATGAGGCCGTGATTCATCTCCATTGATACCCGGGGCTTAAACCCTTCTTTCCTCCTAAGCCATAAATCCATTCTGACTGGACAATATTTGGACGCTATATCAGAAACCGATAGGCCCAGGTAGGCACGGGGCTTGATAGGCGGATGATGCCATTCCCAGCCACGCAGCAATGGATCTATAGGATCGTTCGCCGCCCTGATCGAGAGGGCTTTAAGAGCTCTCAGGACATATGGGGTGGTGAACATTTTCCCACCGGTAAACATGTCTATCTATAGAACTTCATATAATGATCCATCATCATCTGTCCCGATCTCCCGATCAGAT
>JAADCY010000031.1 GCA_013154205.1 Thermoproteota archaeon
TACCCCGTCTCGTGCCCTATCGGGCGGTCATCACGGGGCAAGTCTTCCTGATGAAGCAGGAAGCCCCACCCGAAAGGGTGGGGTAGTTCACAGAGGCAGAGAGAAGAGATGCTTGAGCGCTACTACAGAATGAAAAAGAAGCGAAAGCTTGGCAGAACAGAGAGTGTACTGATGCTGCTCGACCTGATGTCATACTACGGGAGCAGGTAGTAGCGTTACACTACCATTGGCTTTATATATGAGCAAAACGTTATCGATTTAGGTGAGAACAATGGCAGACGATTACAAATATTTCCGGATACCAAAGTTCGTTGAAAAGAAATACACTCCCATAGATAGATTCCCCTCTGTTTCGGAGCGCATATCTGATGATGTGGAGATCATGTATGCTGCAGAAACCCTTGATGAATTTGCAGCGAGTATCGGAGCAATGGCCTGTAGAGTTGCAGATAACGGATTGGATATATCATGCGAAGTACCTGCCGAGCGTTGGCCACTATTGAAGGATGCGCTCAAGGCCTTCTCGTATACTAAGTACTTACCTGTAAATAATCATGGTTTTAGTTCAGGGCGAGAATGTTATGCACGCGTTAAATATATTACTGTAAACCCAGCCGGTGAAAACGTTGAAGTTTACATCGCACTGGATCCGAAAGACACGATGGAAGGAAAGCCGTGCTCAAACATACCGCGAAGAACGTGGTAAACGGTGGCATAAATGACTGTGGGCATAGATGAGTTTGATGTTAGGAAGTTGTGCGAGCTCCTTGGCGGAGAGCTAAAGAAGAAGCCAATCTATTCAGAGGACGGGTATGACCCTGCAAAAATAGTGGGAACCACATACATATGTACCTTGGGAAAAGCAGATTTGAAATATGCTAGTGAACTCGGCGAACTTAGTGATATTATTATGCACGAACTTGGAGGGCACATTGGTTTCGAAGTGAATGTTTACGAAGATGGTACTGTCAGCTTTGCTGCGGCTAGCAAGGATGGTGCGGTAACAAGTTATTCACTATATATAGACAAGAGTAAACCTGCAGAATGCAAAATATCAACTTATGACAACTATGGAGAGCTTACATGCCAGATACCAATGGTGAATGGTGCTGTTAGGGGAGTATATATCGACGGAAATAGGGAACTGGTTAGAGTGGTTATGAGCGAAGAGATGGCAAGAAACAATAGCACACGTGCAATTGTTACAGGAGCGCTTAGACTGAAGTAGCATAACTCTACCACTTCCTTTTTATACTACCAATCTAGACTGATACTATGGAAGAGCGTGATTATCTGGAAAGACGCTTGCAGTTACCAACTAGCACGAAAGAGTTTGCAGAATTCTGCAAGAAGTTGGGCGGCACACCGACCGCAGGCTCAGTATTTACATGCAAATTACCCGATGGCATAACAGCAAAATTGCTAACAAGAAAAGTATTTGACCCAGATGTTGGAATGCGCTTCGAACCATACATCAGAGTTGAGTATAGCAAGGAATACGACGAAGTACTAGGCGATCCAATAGCAGATATAGTTGAGAAAGAAACGAACGAAATCTGCACAGTTACCGTAAACACAGAGTACGATTACTACGAAGGCGGTAGCATACTTGTGTGCTCAAAGAAAATCGATGTTGATCACGATTACTTGAAAAATACAAGGAATACAATAGAAGAAGTGCGTAAGGCAGCAAAGAAAGCAGAGGATGTAATAGAAGAAGCAGTAAGAGTTCTAGACGATCACTTCAAACATCACTATCAAGATCTTGCATATGGTAGAGCTGAGTTAAGGTGATGTATTATGGTGTTTAAACTCCAAACCGACGATAATGTCAAAGAATTCATAAATGAGTTTAAGCGGGCCTGCGAACTTGCTGGCGGAACATTCCAAGAAGAAATAAAAGGTACCGTCCATGATGCTGTGTGCAAACTAGCGAACGATTCCAAAATCAAAGTTTCTGTAAATGCATCAGAGCATACCCTACACAACGAACCAGTAGTTGAGGTTTCTGTAGACGCAGACGTACCAAACTTTAACGGGCACATAGGATCCACAGACGTATTCACACCAGCAGTGTGCCGCGTAGAGCCTAGTAAAACTGGCCACCAACTGATCGTATGTTCCACATATTCGGACAGACCGCACGAATACGCACAAGAGACCGAGATTTTCTTCAAGTACGACAACATACAGATGGTAAAGAAAACCTCGCCACTCGGTTTACGGCACGCACCACACGTGTACACAGACATAGATCTAGATTTGGAAGAGTAGAGTTACTCTACCCATACTCTTTTATACCTCGAACAACAGCAGTTATACATGCATCTCAGACACATAGCGCTACTTGTCATGATAGCAATCATAGCAAAGACAGCCTATGCAGCATTCCCATACAGCGCCCAATGGTTGCAGTACGCAGATGAGCGAATAGTCTACCAGATAGACACATCCAAGATAACATCAAACACGGCAACGATTTACGTAGAGCTAAACATAGATCCGACAACTCTGCAGAACTACATAAACAAGTGGTCAGCATACTGCGACCCAGCAGGAAGATACGATTGGTTCTATCCGACGTTTACGTACGCATCCACTCAGAACCAATCGGAACGGATGGCCAAGATCGTAAAATACTACGGTTGGCGCACATTCACAGTTGGCTCCTGTGGAGATGTGAACCTACCTACCAGCTTCATAATAGAAATACCAAATGGAACGCTAGACGGTGGATCAAGCTTCTCAAACTACCAGCACTACATCTATGCGTATCTTAAATACCCATACTCTGACGACTTCTCCGACAACCCAATTGGTTACCCCCCAGAGGAATACAACAGTACCACCACCCGCAGCATATCCTTCAATAGTTCTTTCGGTAGAGGGAACATGTTGGATGCGCTGGGCTCACCAGAGGTACGAGATCTTTCCATAGACGTTGACCTGAGCAGCACAAAACCGCTATATATTTGTGTCGGACAGGGCAATTACTTCTGCGTTAACGAGAAGTATTACCTGGTAACAGATAGCGGGCAAAGCATCTTGCTTGGTGCTAGTAGCGGATACGTCTGCTATAACGCAACGAGAATACTGCGCAATGCAGGACTGTCGGGAGTAGTACACATCAAGGAGCTGAGGATGGAACAAGGGTACTGTGGATGTACATATTGTTCTGGCAAGATATATTGGTGGTGGATAATACCACAGGAAACGTATAGACAGATAATGTACGGAGACACATAGCATCACCATACTAACACAAATACCAGCCAATTACTTGGCCCGCAAACCGTACGAGCTCCATAATGCCCCGAGCGGGGTACGGCTGCTGCGTCGAAACCCGTGTAGGGGAAGTCCGTGCGGGCGGCTCGTGCGGGCGGAGAGCACAAAGATACTTCCGAAAAGCAATATGTGATGCCCCGTGACTAAAGAAGCGATCTGGAAAGTAGTAATCCACAGAGCTCGGCGCATGCTGCGCTGGGAGCGTCATATAACGCCATGGGATGTTTATGAGGAAATCAGCAAAACGCTTCCATTCGTGACGTATTGGGATGTGTTTGACGCGATGGAAGAAGGTGTTCGGCAGGGGATATTTGTGGTGAAAGGTTCTGACCCCTTTGGTAAAAAGAAGGACGGTAAGGGAGCATACTAATACCAACACACATACACTACCCAACTAGCACTCATCCAAACCTTTTCACCTGCCTATTTCTCCCCTCAACTGCCTCCAATACTGTCCGATGTACCGTACCACCTAATGCTCTACAGCTGACATATCCCACATACCATAACATTACTATCATATGTGTCACTACTCTCAGTAACAAAAACAATTCACCACCAGTAGTGACAACACCCAGTATATCTTGTCACTACCGTCGGTGACAACAACCTTGCACCGTAACACCATACAATATTTTCCTGTCGAGTGTATCTTGTATACTCTAATATTATGCACACCGTAGGAGTAACTGTATCCTGAAGGACATATGTTTATTCCGATTAACCACTACTTAGAGGTTACAGAACAGAGTTTTTCCGAGATAATAATATAAGGATTACCCCGTTTTCACTCGCAACGGTTACATACCCAAGATAATATACACTATGCTATAATTATATACAAAATGTGATTAATTTTTCTTCGATCTG
>JAADCY010000189.1 GCA_013154205.1 Thermoproteota archaeon
CTTCCAGAAATACATGGAGGAAAGAAAGAAGGTTCTAAAGGGAAAGTGATTTGGAATACTATGATCCAAAAGACTATGATCTAGCTGGTAGAATAGCAAAACTAAAAACAAGGCATGGAACAATAGAAACACCCTACCTTTTTCCCGTAATAGATCCTACTCGTCAAGACGTATCCTTACAAGATATTGAACAAATGGGATTCACAGCTTTCATTACTAATGCATATCTGTTCTATAGGAGAAACCGTGGAAAACCGCGAAGCATACATGCCGCGCTAAAATGGAATAAAACCATAATGACTGACTCAGGAGGCTATCAGGTCCTTGTATATGGAGATATCGATATGGATAACAAGACCATTATAGAGTACGAGAAAAGCATAGGCGTCGATATAGGCGTTATACTCGACGTACCAACAGGAACTAAGATGTCACGGGAAGAAGCACGTAGAGCAGTATTTGAAACCTTTGATAGAGCAGTAGAGGCCCTACCACTAATAATGGAGTCGGACCAGTTATGGGTACTCCCTATACAAGGAGCCCCATACAAGGATCTCCTCCTCTACTCTAGTCTACGTGCATGGAAATACCCATACCATATACACGCCCTAGGCTCCCCGACGGTTCTCTTGGAAAGATATAATTATGCCGACATAGTGGAACTCGTCGCATTAGCGAGACTACATCTACCTCCGCAGAAACCTCTACATGTTTTCGGCGTAGGACACCCTATGATTCTTCCGTTCCTAGTAGCATTAGGAGCAGACCTCTTCGACAGTGCCAGCTACATACTCTATGCTAGAGACAATCGTTATATGACGGAGACCGGGACAAAGCGACTCGACGAGCTCTCATACCTTCCCTGCAACTGCCCCGTATGCTCAAAGTACACATTAGAGGAATTAAAGAGTTTAAAGAAAAAAGAAAGGACAAGGCTATTGGCAACACATAATCTCTACGTACTAATGGAAGAATTAAAGAAGATCAAGGAACACATAAAAGAAGGAAGGCTATGGGAATACCTGGAGTATAAAAGTAAAGCACATCCATCACTTAGATCAGCTTTTAACGTTGTCAAGAAATACATAGGATTACTTGAAAAGTATAATCCATCATCAAAACCAAATACATTTGCTATAATGATGAATGACCATGACAGTCTTTATCATCCAAGACTTAGATCTATTAAAACGAAAGTATACGATAATGTTCTGTCGAAAACTGATTTTAAAAATACGATCTACCTCATACCAGCTATTAAAAAACCCTATAGCAAAATGCTCGATAAAATCAGTGCTTGCCTGCATAGTAAGTGCTTACTCTATCATCCATTTCTAGGATTGTTCCCGCCCAGTCTCTCCAATACTTATCCATACTTCCAGCATGAGTACAACGATAACATAGACAGACATACGCTCAATGATAGCTCTATCGAGATCGCTGAAATGTTGATCAGGTTAATCAATGATCGTAGAAGTATTAGCAATATTGTAATACACTATGTTACAGGCACATGGTCTGAGAAACTATCCGATCTCGTATGTGAACTACTTCTGAGATATGGGGTAAAATGTGTTAGACATACATTGGATGCTCCCGCTCAGTTTCAACCTCTCCCTCAAGAGCCTTGAGCATCTCCTTTTTCTTCTCCTCGATTCTCTCTATTACTTTTGCTTCCTCAAGCAGACGCTCAGTCTTTATCTTGACACCAAGTATATCCGAGATAATATCGACTGCTACAGCTGTAGCTCTTGGATCTGGACGATACAGCTCTGTATAAGCAAATATTGCAACCCCAGGAATATCATTAGCCTCTAAGAACAACATGGTTAGAGCTAATGGTCCTATAACGTGTTTCTCCTCAAGCAATGGAGCGTCCAGCTTTCTCTTACAATCCCCTATCGGAATCCATCGGTATTTCTCATCTTCTTTCTCCCTCACAGCTGGGTCAAGGCCGCCTATAAGAATAGCCTCGCTCACACCCACGTTCTTGAGCCACGAACCAAGGTATTCCGCATATCGTGTTCTTTCACGGACATGGGGAGTGCCATGATTAACAAGTACTAGTAGTTTCTTATTGTTTACTACCCCATAGTATAGTTCAAAGGGATAAGTAAGCCCGTATCCTTTCTTATAGAATGTCGCTTCGGGCATATGTTGTGTTACTATGAATCCTATTCTACGTAGCCCTAATTCCATCGCTATGTGTCTGCTAGCGAGATATCCTACCATTCCAAAACCTTGATATCCTGTGACGAAAATTGATCCTTTAAGCTCGGTTTGATCAAATCCTTTAAGCATAAAGGCCTTTATCCTAGCTACCAAGATTTTATACCTCGTTTATTCCTTCCCTAATCCTAACTCCCTCGCCCCATCCATAATATATCATTTCCCAGCCAGGCTTAGAGGCTTTCCCCACGCCAACAACTTCTCCTGTTTCATGATCTACCACTACGACCTCGTCTCCAGGCCGGATATCTGGATCAGCGAAAACAATGTGTTTTGTGAAGACATTGCCGCCATCGGCTATAAAGGATGCATATTTATGGTCAATATATACTCTACAGAGAGGCTGCGGTAACAGTTTATGTAGAGCTAAACCCGCTGGGATGTGCAGTATGAATCTATAATCACTAGCCCTAATCGATAGATAGTGTTTACCGTTTAGGATTAAGTATCTAATTTTATGCGTAGAAGGACTTATCACTAGAAGCACATCATCCGGGATAAAACTATCATCTATACCTCTAAATTGAATCTTTGCTATAGCTCTAAGTTCTTCAAGCTCAGAAGGTGTAGGAGGGCGAGGCCTCAAAAACTGCCACCGGGTCTACTGAAATATAGGTGAGAACTTTTCTTTATCATGCTTCTTTCCTAAGTACTTCATGTTATTCTCACGTATATGTTTCTTCGACATGACTTTATCTATAGCCTTGATGAAGTCAACCATTACCACGTATTTGCGACCTTCACGTATAGCGTTATACCCAGCTTCAGTAACTATGGCTTTTATCTCGGCACCTGTAGCTCCTTCGGTGCGACGGGCAAGCTCGTAGAGATCAACATCTCTTAGCTTCATTCTACGAGTATGCACCTTAAATATTTCATATCTACCCTCTAGATCCGGGAGGGGAACCTCGATCAACCTATCAAATCTGCCGGGCCTTAGGATAGCTGGGTCGAGAATATCTATTCTATTAGTTGCCGCTATAATCTTAACATTGTCGAGCGGCCTAAACCCATCTATTTCCGCGAGCAACTGCATAAGGGTTCTCTGAACCTCTCTCTCACCGCTAGTACCTATATCTAGTCTCCTAGCAGCTATAGCGTCGATCTCATCTATGAACACTATTGCTGGGGCTTTCTTCCTAGCCAGTCTAAATACTTCTCTAACTATTCTTGCTCCCTCACCTATGAATTTCTGGACAAGCTCACTACCAACTATGCTGATGAACGTTGCTCCGGCTTCGTGAGCAACTGCTTTTGCCAGAAGAGTTTTTCCACAGCCAGGCGGGCCATAGAGAAGTACTCCTTTCGGAGGCTCAATACCAACTTCTCTGAACAGGTCAGGGTTTTTCAAAGGAAGCTCTACAACTTCTCTCAGCTCCTGGATCTGGCTCTTTAACCCGCCTATATCATCAAACGATACTTCCGGCCTCTCAATAACTTCCATCGACTTAACATAGGGATCCTCGTACTCTGGCAGTATCTCTACAATCGTCGAGCCCCTTTGATTCAATGCAACATGCATACCCGGATGTAGTCTCTCCTTATCGATCTTCTCACTAATACTAACGATCAGGTTAGGACCAGTTGTACTCTTAACAATGGCCCTACCATCATCAAGCACATCGATCACAATAGCCTCTACAAGCGGTGGCGATAACAATTTCTCTATCTCTGTCTGATAATACTTTATCTGCATCTTAAGCCTCTCTTTCTCCACCTCCAGCCATCTCAGTTTCGATTCCAGAAACCTGATATAGTCGTCAGTGTTCATCTTACCCGTTAATGTGTCCTTGGACTCGTTAGTACTCATAAGCATCAACCCCTAAGTACTAATGGTTATATCTACCCCTAAAAACCATAGTATCTAATATCACTATCTGAGGATGAGAATATGCCCTGTTACTGCGAGCTGTGCGGCAGAGAAATACCTGATGAGCGAATGTGTAGAACTGTGATGGTTGAAGGCGTAGTTATGACTGTATGTCCTCAATGCTATAATAGGTTAATGAAAAAAGGAGCGGCATCACCGCCTCCAAGAACCGCAGGACCCACCACACGGTCGTGGAGCCCTAGACCAAGATCATCTAAGCCTAGGCCCCGCAGTATCCCCAGAAGAATACTTGAGGAAGAATACGAAGTTGTAGAGGATTATGCTGAGAGGATAAGGAGAGCTAGACAAAGACTCGGGTGGACCCAGAAAGTCTTAGCTCAAAAGGTCAGGGAGAAAGAAAACGTGATAAAACGCATAGAGGCCGGACGTCTGAAGCCCAGTATTGAACTAGCACGGAGGCTTGAAAAAGTATTGGGGATAACTCTATTAGAGCCTATTGCCGATGAGGTTGAATTCGACTACGGTGGTCGCAAGGGAGACGACTACTTCACTATAGGCGACCTGATAAGGATTAAGAAGGAAGGGAAGTAGTACAAATGAATAAAGCGCTTGTATTTATACCTCATAAATATAGGACCCATATCGATGAAGAACTCGCACTAGTTAGAACGATCTACACAGATATAGATGATATCATATATGTACGTAGGCCTAATCCCAAATACTATATTCCCATGAATAGACTTGAAGATTTAAAAAATACAGAATCAGATATCGTGGTCCTGGATAGGCTTAGACCTGTACAGAAGATCAATATACTTCGAAAAACGGGCAAAGAACCTATCGATAGGATCGATTTAATCTTGGAAATATTCGCCCTACACGCAGGTAGTAAAGAAGCTAAACTACAAATAGAATTGGCAAGACTAAAACATAGGCTACCGATTATCAAAGAAGCAATCAGAAGAGCCAAGCTCGGAGAACTACACGGCTTCCTCGGTGCGGGGCGTTATGGCTACGAGAAATACTATCGTATGGTAAAGGAAAGAGAAGCCCGAATAAGACGTGAGCTCCGAAAACTGAGCAAAACAAGAGAAATAAGAAGGAAAAAGAGAATAAAATACGGCCTACCACACATCTCCATAGTCGGATACACTTGTTCCGGAAAAACAACACTGTTCAATACATTAACAGGCTACGATAAACCCGTAGGGCCCGAGCCCTTCACAACCCTAAACCCCAAGACGGGATCATTCTTCTTCAACGGGAAGAAGTTTATCGCCATAGATACAGTTGGCTTTATCAGAGACCTACCACCCGAGATCATAGATGCTTTTTACGCTACACTAGAAGAGATCATATACTCCGACATCATTGTAAATGTAATAGATATATCCAAAGGCATCGAAGAAGCAATTAAAGAACTTAAAGAAACCAGGAAAATCCTCCTCGGACTAGGCGTACAGGGGAAACCGATAATCATTGCGTTGAATAAAATCGATCTTCTAGAAACACGTGATTTGATAGAAGCATCTAGAAAAATATATAGCTTGTTAGACCCCGCTGAAATACCCATACTGATCTCGGCTAAGACAGGCCATAACATTGATCTACTGAAAAGACTTATCGATGAACTTTCCGTTAGCGGTGATCTAAATGCGAAGAATATATGTGTTGAGGTACGGGCATAGGCCGGAACGTGATAAACGAATAACAACACATGTAGCACTAGTCGCCAGAGCTTTTGGCGCGAATGGTTTCATTCTAGCAGATATTATCGACAATAAAATCTTCGAAACAATAAGAAAGGTTGAAAAAAGATGGGGAGGCCGCCTACATGTTGAAATGGGTGTTAATCACAGGAAGTACATGGAAAAATGGAAAAGAGACAACGGAATCATAGTTCATTTAACGATGTATGGATTACACGTAGATGATGTAATCGATGATATTAGAAAGACAGATAAAGATCTACTTATTGTCGTTGGAGCGGAAAAAGTGCCGAGATACTTTTATGAAATAGCTGATTACAATGTAGCGATCGGGCACCAGCCACACTCCGAGGTAGCAGCCTTAGCAATATTCTTAGATAGACTGTACCAAGGCCGTGAACTACATTTATCATTTCCAAACGCTAAAGTTATCATAGAACCCTGTGCTCACGGAAAAAAGGTGATTAGCATTGGCGAAAAAGAAGCAGGGAAGGATTAGAGACCGCGAAAAACTCATCGAGGATGCCATAGTAGAGCTTATAACCAGAATGTATGGTCCCAATGCAAGGAAGGTGATCACACATATTATTAGAAGCAGGGGAGTTGTCGCTGAAGAAACTCTGGGGAAAGAACTCGGCATAAAATCAAATGAAGCACGTAGAATTCTGCAGAAGCTAGCAGAAGAAGCAATAATCTCTTATCGAAAAGTAAGACGAGACGATAGAACTATTCATGGCTGGATTCTTAACCGAGAACAGCTCGAGGGCGTGCTCATCAGTAGATTGAAGAAAACGCTAGATAAGCTGAAGACCAGGCTAGAATATGAAGAAAACACTATTCTATATGAGTGCCCTGTATGTGGCAGAAGGTACTCGCTAGATGAGGCCATGGATTACGACTATATGTGCCCGATAGATGGCGCACCGCTAAACGAGTATGATCCTTCAGAATCGATCAAGGTTCTAAAAGAAAAGATAAAAGAAATAAAGGCGGACCTAGCCTTTCTGGGTGCAATATAATTTTGAAATACAAATATATTGATCTATTTTCGGGCGCTGGGGGTTTCTCCGAAGGATTTCATCTACAGGGTAAGTTTGAGTGTTTATTAGCAATAGATAATTTCCGGCCTGCAGCTCTCAGTTTCTCGACAAACTTTCCCCGAACAACTGTTTTAATGGAGGATATTAAGAAGGTAAAAAGCCTAGTTCTAGAGGAAATACTCGGCAATGAGGAAATAGATCTTGTCATAGGCTCACCCCCATGTGAGCCATATACCGGAGCTAATCCTCGTAGACAAAAAGAACCCATCGATAGGCTTTATAAGGATCCCCAAGGCCAGCTAACATTACATTTCATCAGAATAGTCGGCATTCTAAAGCCTCGAGTCTTTATCATGGAAAATGTCCCTGCAATAATGGATGACGGCCTTAAATATGCATTGATAAAAGAATTCAAGAGAATAGGCTATAACGAGATCTACTTCAATGTTTTAAGAGCCGAAGATTACGGAACCCCTAGCCATAGGGTCAGAGTATTCATATCCAATGTAAGAATAACTCCGAAGAAGACAGGTAAGATAGTAACTGTGGGTGAAGTATTGTCAAATATGCCGAAACCAGGAGTACTTCTACCCAATCATGATCCACCTCCTCCATTACCGATAAAAAAGCTTAAACGAGTATCTAGGCTCAGATACGGCGATGCACTCATTTATTACGAGGGAGCAAGACGACGTAGACTACCAAACCTAATACGTTTGGATCCTTCAAAGCCTGCCCCAACAGTACTAGGGTGTTCGCGATTTATTCATCCCTATGAGGATCGGTTCCTCACGGTCAGAGAACAGGCACGTTTAATGGGGTTCCCTGACCAATTCGTATTTTATGGAGGTAGAGAAGAACAATATAATCAGATCGGCGAGGCCGTACCTGTACCTCTCTCTAGAGCTATAGCCGAGTATGTTGCTAGATTATTTGAGGAAGGTGATGTCTAGATGCTATATGTGGCTCTCTACGCCCCTTCGAGTGTTCAGAGGGTTATTGATTTCATCAAAACAGTATATGCATTTGAAAATGTAGTCCCAATCATTATCAGACCATATGGAGCCGCATCCCAGATCGGTGTACCCGAGGCTTTTAGAATATCATATAGGCTTGGTAAGCCATTGCTCCTTATACCCGAAATACAGGATCTTGAGAATACTCTGGGAATAAATAAGAGATACTATGTTTCCAAGAAAGGGGATACTAGGGGAGTTGATGACATAGAGGATGGATCCTGCATTATAATCAATGGTGGTGATCAAGAGCCTAGTAAAAAAGAGCTTATAGGCGTTGAACAAGTCGTTTTCACGGGAATTCCGAGCGACTTGCCTGGCCCTGCACTTGCTTCAGCTTTATTAACACTGCTAAATAGAGTTAGAAAACAATAACGATATTATCACGCAATACAATTTTTCTAATAGTATACAGAGTACAATATGTTTATATTCCTTGTCAGTTTCTCAAGCTCTAGCCAGTCGTGAATATTCATACGCCAACCAACGCTTTCAGCGTTCTGTACAACATGCTCGGGTTTCTTAGCACCCGGTATGGGGATTACATTATCGCTATACATTATAATCCAGTTAAGCGCTATCTGTGCAGGGGTTTTACCATATTTCTCCGCAAGTTCTACGAGTTTAGATATAACGGGACTTATCTTTCTGAAGTTCTCTGGATGAAACACCGGATCAGTCCTACGCAGATCATTGAACGATGATATATTCTCTAAAGAATATTTGCCTGTAACCGCACCTTTAGCGAGAGGACTCCAAGCTAGGAATATTAAGTCGTTTTCTTCTGCATATGGTATTAGTTCTTCTTCTGCCTGTCTCTCAATAATATTATATCTATACTGCATGCTAACTATGTCTATTGTAGATAAGCAGCCTCTTACTTCATCAATTAGTCTTACTGGATAGTTGCTTACACCGATATGGTTCACTAAGCCGAGCTTGACTAGTCGTTCGAGTCCTCTCATGTACTTACATGTTGGGAAATTATGCCAGCATGGCGGCCAGTGAAGCTGTAGTATATCGATATAATTTGTCTGTAGGCGTTTAAGTGATCTTCTAACTGATCTGAATATATCCCATGGATTCAGATAATCTCCGGGTATTTTCGTAGCAATAACGATTTCTTCACGTTTTACCCCTATCTCATGTAGCGCTCTGCCTAGGAATTCCTCGCTAAGACCATTACCATAAACCATAGCTGTATCAAACAAGTTAATGCCCATTTCAACAGCTTTTTCTATGAGTTTTTTAGCTGTATCATAATTTTTAACACCCCATGCATCGCTAAACTGCCATGTACCAAGACCTATTCTAGAGACCCGTAGACCTGTGTCCGCTAGGCTTACATACTCCATTTTTTCACCAATGGATGATTTTTGTCAATAACCATTATATTTAGTACCGCGTTATTTGATGATAGCTGCATTGAAAATAAGTGCATTTGAGACAGAAAAATAAACCCCTATGATAATCCATGTTAGAAAGGCGATACAGCATGAGCCTAAGGTTCAGTCTCACAGGATTATCCATTGAGTCAGACCAGGAGAAAAAAGAATACGATATAATTATAGTTGGAGGAGGCCCAGCCGGACTAACAGCGGCGCTCTACTCTGCCAGATATAGTATGGAGGCCATCGTGATCACCGAGCTTATCGGCGGATACATGTCGGAAGCCCCACTCGTAGACGATTACCCGGGTCTGCCTGAAATCCCGGGTAACGAACTAGTCAAGAAATTCGTTAATCACGTGAAAAAATACGGTGTCCCAATAATAGTGGATAAGGTCACAGACATTATTTCGAAAAACAAGAAGTGGATTGTAAAGACACTGACAGGCAAAGAGTACATCGGCAAAGCAGTTATCATAGCTATTGGTAGTAAGAAGAGAAAGCTCGGTGTCCCCGGAGAAGATAGACTCATTGGTAAAGGCGTATCATACTGTACTACGTGTGACGGCCCATTATTTAAAGACAAAGTAGTCGCGGTTATAGGTGGAGGAAACTCGGCGGTAACAGGTGCACTCTACCTCGCAGAGATCGCGAGCAAAGTATACCTTATACATAGAAGAGAAGAATTTAGGGCGTTCAAAGTATATGTTGACAAGGCCGAGAAACACCCGAAAATAACAATTCTAAGAAACTATATCGTAACGGAAATACTAGGCAAAGAAAAAGTTGAAGGAATAAAGATCAGGAATACAAAGACAGGTGAAGAAAAGATCCTCGACGTAGATGGAGTATTTATCGAAATAGGATTAGTGCCTCCCACAGATTTCTTCAGAAAAATAGGAGTAGAAATCGATGAGAAAGGATACGCCAAGACAAAGCCTGATCAAAGCACTAATCTACCCGGAATATACGTCGCAGGAGACGCTGCAGGAGGCCCCTGCAAGTATAGGTTTGAACAAATAATAACAGCCGCAGCTGAGGGAGCTAAAGCAGCAGATGCAGCGTTCAAATATATTGTGTCGAGCTTCTCGACAGAAGACTAGGAGTATCAAGAATAAAGAAGGTGGGCCCGGGGGGATTCGAACCCCCGACCACCGGGTTATGAGCCCGGCGCTCTACCTGGCTGAGCTACGGGCCCCCAGGCCCATTCTATCTTGATTCTCCCTAGGGGGATATATAGCTTTAGCGATTATGCTTTGATAAAAACTATTATGTTCCAAGCTGCCAGGACTTTAGATATCTTTCTTGCTCCGGTGTAAGCTTATCGATCTCTATACCCATTGATTCTAGTTTTAGCCTAGCTATTCTCTCATCAATCTCTCTAGGCGGGTTCAGCACTCTAGGCGGGAGTCTACCGCGGTTGTCATTAAGATACTTTACAGCCAAGAATTGATTGGCGAAACTCATATCCATTACTTCGCTGGGATGACCTTCTGCGGCGACCAAGTTCACTAGTCTTCCTTCTGCTAACAAATAGAGTGATCTACCGTCACGCAGTATATATTCCGTCACATTAGGCCGGATGACTCTCTTAGATACAGCTAGCTCCTCGAGATCAGGTATCCATATCTCTACGTTGAAGTGCCCGGCATTGGCCAGTATTGCTCCATCCTTCATTACTTCAAAGTGCTCTTTCCTGATCACTGCTTTGTCGCCTGTCGCTGTCACGAATATATCTCCCACTTTGGCGGCCTCGATCATAGGCATTACTTCGAACCCGTCAAACACGGCTTCGAGCGCCCTGATAGGATCTACCTCAGTGACTATGACGCGTCTAGCTCCCAATCCACGTGCTCTCATAGCTATTCCTCTACCCACCCATCCGTATCCTGCGACTACAACCACTTTGCCAGCGACCAGCACGTTCGTAGCCCTAAGTATGCCGTCAAATGTGCTCTGCCCCGTACCATATCTGTTGTCGAATAAGTGCTTTGTATAAGCATTATTTACAGCTATAACAGGGTATTTTAGAAGTCCATCCCGCTCAAGCGCTCTAAGCCTTATTACACCCGTAGTAGTCTCTTCGGTCCCCCCGATCATTTTGGAGGCTAGCTTAGGGTATTCTTTATGTATTAATGCGTGGAAATCACCGCCATCGTCCAGTATTATGTCCGGCTCGTTCTCCGCCGCCTTCCTAATACACCAGTAATACTCCTCGCTGGACTGCCCTCTCCACGCATATACTCTTATCCCATACTCAACCAGCGCCGCGGCAACATCGTCCTGTGTCGATAATGGATTACTCGCGGCAAGCACTACGTCCTCAGCTCCCGCATCCTTAATAGCCTTCATCAGGACAGCTGTCTCCTTAGTAACGTGTAGTATAGCTGAAACCCTCAACCCCTTAAATGGTTTCTCTTCTCCATACTTCTTCCTAAGAAGCATAAGGACTGGCATGTGTTTCTCCGCCCAGTATATCTTCAGCTTACCTGCTTCTGCAAGACCCATATCCTTAACTTTGTAATCGCTCGCACTCATTGCTTTATCACCCAAGATACTCTTTGTAAAAGCATAGTTATTATGCCTTAAATATTAAGGTATAACGGGTAGATACTAATGCTTAAGAGAGAGCCTACTAAGCGCGAAATATTATTAGTAGTCCTGACTAGGAGGCCTTGGCTAACACCTTTCATCTACGAGATACACGGGCTAGGAGGAGCGACGATCGGTGAGCTAAGGGAGTCGCTTAGCATAAGAACACCGATAATAAAGAGAGCTTTGTGGTGGCTACAAAAATATGGAATAATAAACAAGTCGGGCGACAAATACGTTATCGAGCAAGACTACAGACCTCTAGTAGACGAGCTAAAGCTACAGCTATGTAGACATAACAGAGAATATGTGTTGAAACTTGGAGCAACATATTTCGTCATAATACTGCGGAGAACAAGGATTACATCGTACAGTGTTCCTGAAGAACTGATCAATAGATTGGAAGAACTAATAACTAATGCTGGAGGGGCAGAATTTACACCAAAGGATCTAGCAGATGCTTTGAGCATACCGTATAAGCTTGCAAGTAGAGTTGTAAAAACATATAGATTATTGAAGGAGTGTTCATCGATCTAAAACACCTTAAAAGAGTCAGTATCGCAGGGCCTCAACACTATCGATTCGGAATCTTCAGAGTCGGAGGTTGTCATCATCCTCTTCAGTAATGCAGTATTAATAGAGAATAATTTATAGAATATTATGGCTTTTATGATGAAGAGCTTTGGGCCTGATATGTGATGATAACGGCGGAGCACTGAAATGTAGCGGGCCCGCCGGGATTTGAACCCGGGACCTCTGGCTATCCACCCGTGTTTTCTGGGCCGCAGGCCAGCGCCCTATCCAGGCTAGGCTACGGGCCCACCATGTTTTTGTGGATTTTTACACGCCTATATAATGATTATCAGTGCTTCCTACGTCTATGCGCGATCTCTTTCGAGATCTTATCGGCTAGAGCGGTTGGTAAGGGTAACTTGTATTTCGGGACCAGGGTATGCCTGATAATGTTCCATGCATCCTCAAGGCTTATCCTGTAACCCATACTGATATAGAGGGTCTGGCCTCTATGATTAATGATCTTTGCAGCCTTAAATCCATGTGCATAGAGATACACTTCACCGCTCTCCTCCTTGATCTCACCGTAGAGCTTCTTCTTCGCGACACCAATACTGGGTGTATCAAGTACTAAGCCGATATGGCTCGCTATCCCGAGCCCCCTAGGATGAGATACGCCATGACCATCGACAACAATTATATCAGGCTTTAAACTAAGCTTTTTAACAGCCGCTATATATGCTGGCGCTTCTCTGAACGCGAGGAGACCGGGAACATAAGGTATAGGAGGTTTTTTCTTTACAACACTATACTGCAGTAATTCACCCGTTCTATATTCGAGAAGAACAGCTACACCGTACATGTACCCCTTGGAATACGCAGCATCTACTCCAGCCACGTATTTCACACTATCAGGAGATATACGTGGCGGATTATCTAGACTAGCAAATACTTTTTCTGCAAGAATTCTTTGGATCTTAATAGCTCTCTTGTAGTCGAAGAATTTGGGCAAAATAGGTAACCTAGACCTTAGTCCTAGGCTCTACTTTTATTTGAACAAATATTCTTTAAGTTCATATCCATCCTTAGTTATGATCAATAGATCTATACCGTCACCAGACATCACATCCCTCTTCAACGCGGCTTCAAGCGCGCTTACCGCGAGCTCCGATGCTTCTTTAACACTCATATTATCACTGTATTCCTTCTCCAATATACCGAGAGCTAATGGACCACCTGAGCCGAGCGCCGCGTATTTATCCTCTATATAGCTACCGACAGGATCGAGTACGAACAACTGCGGCCCCTTATCATCGACACCTGCGATTATAGTTTCCGTCATCATAGGCATTAGTTTGTATGAATAGAGGATTATTGAGGCCATTTTAGCCATTGCTCTAACACGTATTCTCCTATTATGTTGAAGCTCATAGTTTTTAGCCTCAAACCTCAGCATCTTCAGCAATACCTGAGCGTCGCCCATAAGACCGGTAACACCAATTCCTATATGGTTCGTTATGGGATGGACTTTTCGAACATTCCTGCTGAGGACGAAGCCATCATATGTTAATCTTTTCTCACCAGCTAATACAATACCGTCCTTGGCTTTAATACCTAGAACAGTCCCTACACCATCCATTGTTCTTCCCCATTGAATTATCCGTGAAACTAGTAAGAAGTTATTGGCTTAAATAGATTGACCCGGGGAGCAGAGACCCCGCCCTCATCCCTATCCCTTCTACAAGGGGTGTCAGGGGGGCGTCGTATCTAATATATCCTTATACAGACTAATTATTTCACCGCCCCAAGGAATAGTTTCGCCCTACTCCCGGAGCGCGCTACCATACACTGTTCTTGAGAAATAACAGAGAAACCTTACCCTTGTAACGGTGTTGGAAGTGAGAGATAATAGATGTCCTCTATGCGGAGGCATTCTGATATGGGATTATGAAAGAGGAGAAGTGACTTGTAGTTCTTGTGGAACAGTCATTGATACAATATATGATTACAGCCCGCCCTATAGGAAAGACGATGTACCCCATACCGGGAGAACCGAATCTGCCAGACATAACAATAGACATAAAGAATACTACATACATATAAGGAGATATAATTTCATCCAGAAATACGTTATGGGAAGACCATGGCTACACATAGACTATGATAAATACCTAGACACGGGAAAGCTCGTAAAAACAATAAAATCGGACGCAACAATTAATGCTGAGAAAAACATCGAAGAACTAGGAATACGCCATGAACTACAGCACTATCTGAGACTAATAGAGAGGGTTTATCCAGCAGCTCTAGCCAGGACAGAGAGGAGCAAATACGCCCTAGCATATATACTATCCTATCTCGATAAGAAGAAAAGACCTCCCCTAGAACACAGGGTGATCGATATATTCAATATAAGTCCGACCAGCTATAAGCGCCTACTAAGACTTGCCAAGAAGATCTATAGCAGGATCAAACCAGCAAATATTAACCCGCCATAACATCAAGACTAGAGAAGACAAAAACATGCAGAGATGCGCCATGAAGAACCATGAAACAATGACTCCTGACAAGCTCAAAAAATACTGGATACCTCTATACGAGGAAACATATGAACGTGTAGACAACCGTATGCGCTCAACACCTATACCGCCCCTTCCCCGAAAAACAAGTAAGAACTCGCTACTACAGTTCAAAAACACACTACTAGCAAAACTAGGAACAGCATACACCGTCATAGACTCCGACATAGAGAAAATAGTCAAGGCTCTCGACGCAGTGAGCAAAATGCATCCATTCTACAAAGAACTATTCCTTATAAAGACTGGGCGAGAACCAGAGGATCTTCTAGGGAGATACCGGGCAAAGAGGAGAATCCTCAACAAGATATACCGCGATACAAGAACAGAGATAAAGTCCAGCCTAACAGGTGGAGAAGCAAAGAAAGCCTTCAGGGGAGGGCTGGGGAGGATGTTGTCGCTCCTTAAAAGAGATCGAGCACTACTAGAAGCAGTTAAAGAAGCTATCAAGGAGATCTCGAGGATGCCCGACATCACGGGCGACCTAGTAGTCATAATAGCCGGGATGCCCCAAGTAGGAAAATCAACACTGTTGAAAAAACTAACCAGAGCAGAGCCCGAGATAAGCCCATATCCCTTTACAACCAAAACCATTATTGCTGGGCACATCGAGGTAAGACCCTATGGTAAAATAACTCTAATAGATACTCCAGGCCTACTTGATAGACCCATCGATAGGAAAAACGAGATAGAGATGAAAGCTGTTCTAGCGCTCAAACACTTATCGGATACTCTAATCTACTTGTTCGACGTGAACCCTAACACTTACTATTCTCTAGACGAACAACTAGCAGTGTATAAAGACGTCATAAACGTCATAGAAACCAATGACATCATAATCGCAATAAACAAGATAGACATAACCCCCCAGGACCTACTGGGAGAAGCCGAGGAAAAGATAGTTGAGGCGACAGGCTATAAACCACTGCTCATATCAGCCGAGAAAGGATACGGTCTAGACAAGCTATTAGAGATGCTCGAGGATAAACTTATCGAGAAAATCCAATCCCGTCTATCCTGATAATACCTGGCCTGTCCTTCTCTCCTTCAATCTCTACACTAGCACTCCTCAGAAACATCTTCGTGATCTTTATCGCTGTCAAAGCATGGCTTGTTAGTTTAGCGACCCCCGCAACGCTTCTGCCCTTCGCGAGGAACATGTAGGGTATAAGCATATCGGCCATATGCCTGTCAAAAGCCATACCGGTCTCAATATCTTCTACAAGCTTTAACGCCGCTTCCGCCCCAACCTTCTCTGCCGGCTTACCCCTTTCTCCCAGACTATCCGCTCCCAGCCTAGTCCCGGACTTTGTATCCGCGTAAACAACTATCCCGCTACCAGGCCCTAGATGAGGATCTCTGTGTTTCTCGTAGAACCCGATATCGATCAACGGCTTAACGCCTAGCTTCTCAGATACGATAGTGCTTGCTGCACGGGCCTGTCTCTCCGCGACGTGTCTAGGTAGTCTCACAGCATGGCTTCTACCACGCACAGCTATGATGCC
Organism: Thermoproteota archaeon; assembly: GCA_013154205.1. Lineage (GTDB taxonomy): Archaea > Thermoproteota > Thermoprotei_A > Sulfolobales > Desulfurococcaceae > JAADCY01. Next base: position 16,403 of record JAADCY010000189.1, read on the forward strand.
ATTATGCCTAACTATGTTGATCGACCTTAGAAAGTCCTTCACAGGCTCCACGCTCACCGTTATCCTACCACCACCTCTCGGGTAATGCCCCCGTCTTAGCAACTCTATGCTTACTTCGGCCCCAAACAGCCGGAGATTATGCACGAATACATATCTCATGTAATCTATAGGAGGACTCCATGGAACATCTGTGCCGCCAGATATTGTTATCCTAGAAGGCTTATCCGAGAATAAGAGAGCTGGGAGAACAGCTTGGAGTACGAGAGTGACGCTACCAGCAGTCCCTATATTGAACTCGAATATCCCTGCTTTCCTTGTCCTCGGCTTAAACACTATCTCCATACTACCTACTCTATCCCCCTGGACAACAGCATCCGTTATCTCTGCGAGAGCACGTACGGCTGTTAAGTGCTGTGGTCTAAGGCCGGGATTCCTTCTCTTAGCCCTAATATTGTATATCCTGACAGGTATCTGGAGAACAGCGGAGAGAGCCAAGCTATATCTTAGTATCTGGCCGCCTCCCTCACCTATGCTCCCATCGATCTCAACAAGCATTCCTACAGACCCTCTTAACCCGCTCTACGCCACCGATCCTGTCAATGTATTTAGCTACAGCCTCAGGAACTCTCTCACGCCAGGTATCACTAATAGCCATAAGCCTACGTATCACGGTGCCACTGTAAAGCTGGGGATTGTACAGCTCGATCCTCACCGTATCTATACCCAGCCACTTATAGAGGTATTCTACATGCGGATTACCTGTGGCGACAGCATCCACCCTTGGAACCATGCCTAGGACGAATGTTGTCCACGCCAGGGGTTTATGTATATCGGGTACAGGTACCAGCATATATTGATCCCTAGAAAACCCTGAAGCCCTTAGCGCTTCATCGATCATCTCTATTCTCTCGCCAGCCGTGAACGGATTTCTACACGTATACCCTTCTTGCGCACTACCGATAACTATGATTATCTCGTCGAACTCACCGACAAGCTTCTCCACAACCTTCATATGACCGTTATGGAAAGGCTGAAACCTTCCGGGAAACAATATCCTTCTAACCATTCCCTATTCACCTCCGCGCCGTCAAGTGTATCGAGTCCAGAATATTCGGTGTGTAAACCTGTGTAGAGCCTGGATAACCGCTTCTAGGATTAGATACTAGGCGGGACACTAGTCTCGCAAGAGTCATTATAGCGGTGGGCTCGCCGTGATTCAACACGATGGTGCGTGGCCTCGGCGATATGTTACGGACATACCTTAGAAGCTCGCTCTGATCGCTGTGTCCAGAGAAGCCTTCAACGCTGTAGACCTCTAGGTTTATCCTGATTATCTCGACTTTGTTATCGATCACCATCTGGAGCTCTCTGAGCCCATCCTTAATTCTCCTGCCAAGCGTCCCCTCGGCCTGGTAGCCGACAAAGACGAGGGAGTTCCTGGGATCACTAGCTATGAGCCTGAGATATTCTACTGCTGGCCCGCCCGTAAGCATACCGCTCGTCGCTATTATTATGGAAGGTCTAGTCTCCACTATGTCAGGCCTAGCCTTATGTCCCTCTATTATGTGGAAGTAGTCTGCGACGAAGGGGTTCTCGCCACGGTATATCATGTCTTTCAGATTACGGTTCAAGTACTCCGGGTACTGGGTATGTAT
>JAADCY010000115.1 GCA_013154205.1 Thermoproteota archaeon
GGTGAACCAGTATCTGAGAGCTAAGAATATGGGTGATGAAGCACGTAGACACGAAATAATTGAACTTATCAAAGATCTCGCTGCTAAGCATGATATACCATTAAGTGAGAATATGAGTGAAGACGAGATCATAGAGGCTGTTCATAAGAAACTCCATCTAGTCGGTGAAACTGATATAAATCTTGGACTACATGTTTTCGGGTATCCCCCAAGCCCTAGGGAAAAGCTCGCCAAATACGTTATAACGATAGATCAGCGGCTACCTCCAGACAAATCCCTTGTTAAAGCCCTGGCTAGAATGCTTGGCGCAGATTATGACAGACTCGACGATGAGCCATTGAAAATTCATGAGGTTCTCGGAGTACCGTATAGAGAGTTAAAGAGAAAGATCAGAGTTGCCGCTGAGAAGATCGTTGGGAAAATAATTGATAGCGGTGAAAGGGGCTTCTGTAGTGTTATCAAAGGTGTTATCAAAGAATATTTTGGTATAACCATTAGTGATTGCCGCGATGTATTGGAGCCGCTACAAAACGTGCTGGGAATAGCCGGACTACTCATGAGATCAGATAAAGAACTATATTCTCTCTTGAACGGGGTGAGCGGAGGATACATTGAGCCGGGGCCTTCAGGAAACCTGTACCGTGGTAAGACCAGTGTCCTCCCCACTGGTAGGAACTTCTACTTACTAGACCCAAGAACATTGCCAACTAGAGCCGCGTGGATGGTTGGAGTCAGATCAGCTGAACTACTCATAGAGTATTATCGCAGGAAACACGGCCGTCTCCCCGAGACTATCGGACAGGTATTGTGGAGTATCGATGCTTTCAAAGCCGATGGTGAGCAGCTGGCCCAGATCCTCTACTTGCTCGGCGTCGAACCCGTATGGGATGATGCCGGCAATGTTGTTGGCTTGAAGCCTATTCCCTTGGAGAAGCTCGGTAGGCCGAGGATAGATGTGCTGGTTAGGATTAGCGGTATTGTCAGGGATATTCTCCCGAACTATATCGACTTGATCGATAAGGCTGTGTCCCTTGTAATAAGTCTCGACGAGCCGCCCGAGATGAATTATCCTAGAAAACATTACTTGGAAGACGTGGAGAAATTATTAGAACTTGGGTATAAACGCGAAGAAGCCGAGGAGCGGGCCAAGTACAGGGTCTATGGCTCACCGCCCGGAAGCTACGGTGCGGGAGTAAATCTCGCGGTCGAGGCCTCCGCATGGAAGGATAGAAAGGAGCTCGCCAAGATATGGATACAGTGGAGCGGATACGCATATACTAGGAGAAAATACGGTGTGGAATCACATGAGCACCTTGCCTTAAGCCTTAAACGCGTAGATATGGTTAACAGGAACCATGTCAGCGATGAGCACGACATATTTGGTTGTTGCTGCTACTTCTCATACCACGGAGGATTCTATAATGCTGCTAAAACCCTATCGGGGAGACAAGTTGAGGCGGTCACAGTTGATACGAGGAATACTTATAGGCTCCGGATTAGGGGTATGGATGAGGAGATCGAGAGGGTTGTTAGGGCTAAACTACTCAATGATCAATGGATCGAGGAGATGAAGAAGCACGGCTATCGCGGAGCGAGCGAGTTTCAGCGGAAAATACTACACTTCTATGGGTGGGCCTCAGTATCTGGATTGGCCCAGGACTGGATGTTCAACCGGATAGCCGAGAAATACGTCCTTAACGAGGAGATGAGGAAATGGTTCCTAGAACATAATAAATGGGCTGTCGAAGAGATAACCAGGCGCTTGATCGAGGCAGCTGCCCGTGGCGTATGGCGTGCTCCTCCGGAAATCCTCGAGAAACTCCGCAGGATCTACTCGGAGATCGAAGGGTATCTAGAAGAGGAACTTGGAAGCGGCGAGGTACAGGGAGGATCGATAGACGTAGTATCTTATACGGAGGTTGATGACTGGAAGAAACGTATGGAGAGAATCGATAAAATATTGGATAAGATATAGGTAGGGCTAGAACGGTACACAGGCTGATGGGGAAAGGTGCAGATAATGGAGGAACACGGCAGAACAACGGTTTTTCCCTTCACAGCAATAGTAGGCCTCGAAGACGCGAAAACAGCCCTTCTAGCCGTAGCCGTGAACCCCTTGATCGGCGGTGTCCTTCTAAGAGGAGATAAAGGTACTGGTAAGACGACACTTGTAAGATCACTTGCAAACCTCTTGCCAGAGATCAAAGTAGTGGCGGACTGCCCCTTTAACTGCGACCCGGAAAATCCCGCGCTAATGTGTGATAGTTGCTACAAGAGATGGAGTAAGGGAGAAGAACTACCAGTAGCTAAGAGGAAAATGCGTGTCGTGGATCTACCGCTAAGCGTTACTCCGGACAGACTAATAGGAACCATAGACGTCGAGAGATTCCTCCGAGATGGAGTTAAAGCGGTTAGCCCAGGCCTTCTCGCAGAAGCCAATAGGAATATCCTGTATATTGACGAGGTTAACCTGCTCGACGACTATATAGCTGACCTAATACTGGATGCCGCCGCGTATGGCTGGAACATCATAGAGAGAGAACACGTGTCGTTCCGTCATCCATCAAGATTCATATTAGTTGGAAGCATGAACCCGGAAGAAGGAGAGCTAAGGCCTCAGCTGCTTGATAGGTTTGGGCTCGTTGTAGATGTAAAAGCGCCAATGGATCCAGAGCTTAGAATGGAGATTGTCCGAAGAGTTGAAGAGTACAGCAATGACCCGGTGGGTTTCTATAAGAAGTACGAGCCTCTTGAGAGAGAGCTCCGTGAAAGAATAGTTTATGCGAGGAAGATAATCAAAGAGGTTGAAATAGATGATGATCTTCTCAGAATGATTGCCGAGAAACTCGTAGAAATGAGGATCAAGACATGCCGTGCAGAAATAACAATAGTTAGGACAGCCAAGGCCCTCGCAGCCCTTGATGGTAGGAGAAAAGTCAGCGAGGAAGACGTGGAGAAAGCTATGAAGCTGGCTCTTCCCCATAGAATCCATCTCGAACCGTTCGAAAACACTATTCAGAAGAAACCCCGCCCTTTTGAGCATAACCCACGTCCTCGATCCACGCGTGGGAGCCGTGATGATAGCAGGGAGAATAATAATTCTAACGATAAACACGGTGGAAGCACTAATCCTGTAGCAGGAGGCGGTAATGAGCTAGTCATGAAGCCCAGCAAATCTCCTACTAGTCTCTATATACAAGAGACTAAGAGAACATATCATGGATACAAGGATGAAGGCTTCTCACGCAAAAGCAGAAAGATCTGTAGGACGAGGATTGGTGGATTTACAGGCGCGCCTATTGGTTATATCTATCCTGTAAGGGATCCAAGAGACGTTGACCTAGTTGGGACGATTATAGCTTCGAAGATAAGTGGTAATGGCCTTGTATTGGCTGAGAAACTGAGACGAACACCAGTCCCCGTGCTCACAATGATCTGCTTAGATGCCAGTGGTAGCATGAATTATCGGAAAAGAATAATGATCGCTAAAGCCATCGCGCACGCGATCGCTAGGCGTAGCTATACATTGAAAACGTGGTTATCACTAATTGTTTTCAGAGGAGAAGGAGTTAAGGAATACATTCCACCGTCTAGGAATTACAGAAGAGTTATCGAGGTACTCGACAGCATCCCTTCCGGCCGTAGAACTCCTTTGTCTGCATGCCTCTACAGAGTGATCAGGGAAGCGGAGTTGTTCAGGAGAAAGTACCGGGATGCGGCCATTGAAGTGTTTCTAATTACTGATGGTAAAGCTAATGTCTCGTTGACCGGGAAAAACGTTGTTGACGAGCTAAGGACTTTGTCAGGAGAGATTAGACGGAATGGTATTAGGCTATATATTGTTGATCCTAGGGGTAGGGGCTTTGATCCGGGCTATGACTTTATAGGTTTGATTGCTAAGTATTCTCGTGCAAAGGTGATAAGGATTTAATATAACAGGGTTATCTTGTCCCGTTTAAACATTGTTATCAACACTATATCTTCGGGTTAAGACAGACAAATATTAGTATGTATATTGAGAATCTTTTCTCGTATGAAGATTAGAAAGAAATGAGGAAGATTATGGAACAAACTAATAAAAAGAACGCCGTTTCACTCTAGAACTGATTTAGGATAATGCAAGGTGTAATTAGGACTTGCGGGCCGC
>JAADCY010000058.1 GCA_013154205.1 Thermoproteota archaeon
TCTTTCGAAATCATTATAAGGACGGAGCACCAAACAGGCGAATCAATGGCGACAAATAATAGTCCGGTCGCCGTGGAGGCATAATTATGATCGGTGGTGGATGGGTCCTAGTCCTTGTCACGACTTCTAATAAAGAAGAAGCTGAACACATAGCTGAGAACATAGTCCGGGAAAAACTAGCGGCATGCACCAATATCGTCGAGAGCGTTGAGAGTATATATTGGTGGAAGGGACAGGTGGAGAAAAGCAGTGAAGCACTCCTAATCATTAAGACGAAAGTCACGCAGCTAGGAAAGCTCATCAGGAGGATAAAGACTCTGCACAGCTACGAGGTACCGGAGATCATAGCCTTACCAATAATAGGGGGTTATCCAGACTACCTTAAATGGCTAGACAGCAGCGTACAGGCAGGAAGTAATGATCAGAGTACTGGTTCTCCCAGATAGGAAAGAGCTTGTTTTTAAAGAATCGAGGCTTAAGCTCAAAGAGATCCTTGAAAGAATAGGAATTGATGATCCCGATTCTGTAGCCGTAGTTATTAATGGTCATCTAGTCGATGATCCGGAGTACGTGGTGGAGTCCGGCGAGATAAAGATAATAGTTCAGGGTATCGGGGGCTAGGCTTCTGAAGCTCTCTTTCCGCCGAGCAGTCCTCGGAGCTTATCGATCAGTATTGAAGCCGCCTCACGCGCTATGATCCCAATAATATCTTTCAACCTGCCAGCCTTTAGCTCTCTCAGGATAAACGCTGTCCTTATGAAGAATCTCCTATAAGCGTATTTCAGCATCTTAGCCAGTTGTTCCCTCGTAAACCTGAACCCTCTCATAACTGGTCTAAGCGTCGTGTAGTGTTCCCAGTTCCAATCCTCTATAAGCCCGTACCGCATCGCATAGTCGAATAACGGGGTGCCTGGATAAGGTGTCAGTACCGTGAACTGCGCATAGTCTGGATCAATCTCGATCGCGAAGTCAACCGTCCTCTTCATATCATCGATGCTCTCCCAGGGGAAACCGAGGATGAAGGAAGCTGTTGCGAATCCTCCTAGTTCTCTCTTCCACTGGAACACCCTCCTAATCTGGTCAAGGCTTATCATCTTACCCATCTTATCCAGTATCCTCTGAGTCCCGGACTCCACGCCGAAATAAAGCGCTACACAGCCGTTCTCATAGAGGAAGCGCATGAACTCTCTATCCATATGGTTGATCCTCGCACCGCACGCGAAGCCAATGTCAAGCCCTCTCTTCTTCATCTCCTCAACGAACCCGTAGACGAATCGCCTACTAGCAGTTAGCTCGTCATCCGTGAACACCACGTGCTCGACATTATACTTGTCGACTAAGAACTCTATCTCGTCGGCAACGTTCTCCGGGGAGCGGAAACGTATTCTGCGTCCCCAATAATAGCTCGTAGTACAGTATATGCATCCGTAAGGACAGCCCCTGCTCGCCATGACATGTGCCACCCTTATCTTCTTACCGAATAAAGTGTATCTGTCCATCGGCAATAAGTGGCGGGCAGGCCACGGGATCTTATCGAGATCATCTATGAGCGGCCTCTCCCTAGTCACAACAATTCTGCCCGTACTGTCGCGGAAAGCAATCCCAGCGATCTCCCTAAGCCTCTCCGGGTCATAGCCGTACTTCTCAATACCCTTTACAAGTTCACTCATCGTTATCTCGCCTTCTCCCCTTACAACAATATCGAAACCATTATCGAGAGCCTCACTCAGCATAAAGGTCGGATGCTGCCCTCCGGCAACCAGTATAACATCACTTATCTCCTCCTTGATCTTCTTAGCCGCCACATATGCTTTGGGAGCGATAGGTGTTAGGATCGAGAAACCGATTATGTCTGGAGACCAAGACTTCACTTCTTGGATCCACGCGTCAATGCTCATTCGTAGTGTAGGTGTATCTATTATTTTCACCTTATGTCCTTCTCTCTCAAGAACGGCGGCAATATATGCCAGTCCTAGTGGTGGAGCAGTAATTCCCGTAACCTTATAAACCTCCAGGTCATGGACGCCTGGCGGGAGAGTTAGTAACACCTTCATTAATGGTCCCAAAAATATGTATGTTGACATATCCTATTACGCCGTTTGGTCGGTTCATTAATCATATGATCACTTAATTATAATAGGTTAATTCCATCGACTTATTTTCAATCATAACAAATATAATTTGTAGTCAGAAACTCAATTATTGATGTTGAAATGAGAGTCACAGTAGTATTCCTAGCACGAGCAGGGCAAGTTACGGGAAAACACCTGGCCAAAATAGAGCTACCGGAAGACGCAACCATAAATGATCTACTAGAGGAGATAGGGAGAAAAATAAGTAGGAGATTCTACCGGGGAGTCAAAGAAGGAAGATTAGTGTTCACAATATTCGTTAACGGAAAACCAGTCGATGAGCCCGGATATAAGCTCAAAGAAGGGGACAGAGTTGTTTTCACCACACCAGAAATGGGCGGCTAGACAAGGAAAAACTCACTCTTCACACACCCTACAATCAGCATCCCTTATCTCAACATAATCGAATAAGCCTGTCTTACCATCGTAGACCAGTATCTTATTGAGCAAGGGTTTACCCACACCAGATATGATCTTGAGGGCCTCGTTAGCTTCAAGAAGACCTAGTATCCCAGGTGTCGTGGAGAAAACCGGTATAACGTCACCGTTACCTCTTCTGGGTGGACGTGGGAAAACACACCTAAGACACGGCGTCTTACCAGGCCACGCGATATATAGTTGCCCATAGAACCCATGTATACCTGCGTGAACATAGGGCTTGCCTAGTTCATAACAGATCTTATCCACAATTATCCTCGTCTCCCAGTTATCCAGGCCATCAACGACAACATCAACACCGCTGATCACCTCCCTCAATAGCTCCGGGGTCGCATCTGCATATATAGGATGTATGCTTGTCCCCGGGTTCAACTCGCTGAGCCTGTGTGCCGCACTATATACTTTAGGTTTCCCAATATCATCCACAGTATAGAGGATCTGCCTCTGCAGATTACTGAGCTCAACTTTACCATTATCGATGAGCACAAGCCTCCCTATACCTGCTGCTGCAAGGTAAAGCGATGCTATCGATCCAAGCCCGCCGACGCCAACCACGAGAACAGATGAACGCCTAATCTTCTCCTGGGCTTCACGGCCAATGACGAGGAGCTGCCTATGGTATCTCTCGAGCTCATCAGGATACATTGTTACACCATGTCAAGAATAATGGTTCTAGAGGGTTTTATGTAGAAGGGTATCTTCCCCCTATGGTAATCCCTTATAATAGTCCTCGCAGCCTCTTCTATCAATGGCTCTTTCGTCTTCTTATAGAACCAGCCCCTATGCCTGGCCAGCTCCTCCAGGATCTCCACCGGGTCTCTCGACCTTATCTTGTATGCCTGGATAAACGCTGTTGGTACGTGCTCTAATATTCTCTTGATAAGCTTAATAGCCGGAGGGACAGGATCATCTAGTTGCTCAGGGCTCTGACCCCTTATTATACGCTCGAGCTCGCCGCCCTCAACAGGTATAACTCCCGGCGTATCGATCATCAATATGTTTTTCTCGACACGGTAAAGCTGGACGTGATGCGTGTAGCCAGGGCTTCCGGGTATCGGGCTTGTTGATGCAGAATGCCTTCCCTTCAAAGCATTTATTATTGATGATTTACCCGTCTTGGGATAGCCCACTACAGCCGCTATTACTGGTAGTGCTGGGGCGGCATCCTTAATTGCTCTTCGAAGATACTTTGTCCCCCAATGCCTCGTGGCCGCTACATAGACTGCTCTATAACCCCTATCACGGAGTATATGAACCCATTCCTCAACAATAGTTCTAGGCACTAGATCGCTCTTATTAAGCACTATCAAGAGCTCGCGGCCCATCTCCTCAACGATCCTCTCAAGCCTACGGCTACGAGTCCCTATAGGGTCACGCGCGTCTACAACTTCGAGTACAACATCAGCTCTCGAGACAACCCTTCTAATATCACTCCATCCGGCAAGCGAGAATCCATAGGGCATTGTTACCTACCACATCAGTACTCGTACCTCATTAGCTCCTCGGGGCTCATCCGGGATAACCAGTCTATTTTAGGGCCTGGTTTAGCCTTACCCTTTAATATATCTTC
>JAADCY010000235.1 GCA_013154205.1 Thermoproteota archaeon
ATACGCCTGGAGGATTACTGGCGGCTGCCCAGCAGATCATAGAGTATATCAGGAATAGTAATGTCCCCGTTATAGGCTATGTATATCCTGTTGGCGCGGCTGCTTGGAGCGCTGGCACATTGATCCTCATGGCTACACATATCGCCGCGATGGCTCCGGGTACGAATATAGGTGCTGTGCAGCCAGTCCTCTATAATCCTACGACAGGAGAATACCAGCCTCTAAACATGTCTAAGGTTGTTAATCCTGTTGTATCGATGATAACTACATTGGCTCAGGATAGGGGTAGGAACGTTACTGCTGCTAAGGACTTCGTACTCCATGACCTAACACTTAATGATCAGCAGGCCCTAAAATATCACGTTATAGAAGTTATCGCTAGGAACATAGACGACTTATTAGCAAAGATTAATGGGTGGAAGGTTAAACTAGATAATGGTAGAGAATACGTGATAAACTCCAGCAACGCTCACGTCATATATTATAGTGGGAGCATACGTGTAGCCATTGTATCGGCTGTCAGCGACCCAATAGTGAATTCGCTCCTCATGACAATAGGTGTCCTTACACTAATATTCAGTATATTATCGGGCCACATACTATTCGTGCCCATAGCGATAGCGTTGATAATAATTAGTCTTCTCGGAATGGGGTTTAATCCTAATACTATAAGCCTCATACTCCTCGTCATAGGAGCCGTAGCCCTCGCCATAGAGATCCACACGCCTGGATTCGGTGTATTAGGCTTCACGGGTATAGTATTGATAGCATTAAGCATAGCATTGCTACCAGTCCTTAATCCAGGATGGCTCGTCGCCCCCAGCTACCAGAAAACCTTGTTCTGGACAGGTATCAGTATAGGCATTGTCCTGGGAATATTCATGGGCATCGTCCTCTACAAGGTCTTAAAAGTGAAGCTACAGCCTCCAAAGCTTAAGACACTACCGCTCGGAACAATCGGCAAGGCGATCGACGATATTCCTCCCGGCGGCCAGGGATTCGTGATGATTGAGGGCGAGTACTGGAAGGCAACAAGTGATGAAGAAATAAAGAAGGGTGATAAAGTAGTTGTCGTCGGTAAAGAGGGCCCCATACTAAAGGTTAAGAAGCTAAGGGAAGAGTAACCCGGGGGTATTATAATGTCATTGTATGTCTGAGATCTTTATTCATCTTTATTATTCTCTCTAATAATCTATCTACCTGGATACCATGATTTAGGTGCCCCTGATTGGTGCGTCGCCTTGTACTGAGTATTTACTTCCTATTTGTCGCGCTCCTCTCTTTCCTCATCTATTGTGTTGTAACTGGCCAGCTATCCCTCGCCGTTATAACGGGTTATGCCGGCTTAGTGATACTTATCCCTGTACTCTATAGGAAGAGGATAAGGCTTGCAGCTGCTCACGGCATATTCTCGAATATCGTCATAACATATAGCTTATTCGCTGTAATGGGTGTTAGCCTCGGAACAGTTGATGCCTTGGTTGATAGCTGGAGAGCTAAAGCATTCATCTGGCTTGCCTTCGTAACGATACTTATGGTCTACATAGACATAGCGACTCTGCCATTGTATCTTGTTGTGAGCGGTATCGTGGGTATGTATGGTGGTTTCTGGAGTATTACATGGGCTATCCTATGGAAGATGACTGGCCATATAATAGATTATAATATCTGGGTCATGCCTGGGACATGGCTTCCTGAAGTAGTGTATTGGCCGATAGTGTTCAGCTCGATCGCGATATACTTCATAGCGCTTATCTATAGTTATAGGAGGAAAGAAGTTGTCACGGAGAAGAGATCTGAGAGATGTAAGAATATACATTTAAAAACGCTGGCGTAAACATGGTTGCTCATGGTATCTTAACTGTTTTCTCCACAGTCCTCAAGACCCCTCTGTCCAGCTCGTAGAGGGTTATCCTCAGTTCTCTACCACTCACTTCCACGATCATCATGCTAGGCTTCATTGATCCGCCTGCTCCTCCCCAAGCACCTGTTAGGCTTCCCGGGTTCACTAATAGACGCTTCTTATCCAGACTCCATTTTATGAAGGGGCTATGGGTATGGCCTGTGAATAATACGTCGACGTCGAGGGCCGCGGCTATCCTTGTCAGGTCACGTGTATTGCCCCTCGGATATATGCCATGGCCATGATGTACTCCGAACCTCAAGTCTTCGAGGACGAACCTAGCTGTCTTAGGGAGTGGTAGATAATCCATGTTCCCCTCTACATAGTAGGTTTTCCTGCCCAGGCCCAAGAACCAGTCTAGCACATCCTTGCCTGTAAAATCACCTGTGTAGACCGCTACATCCCAGGGCTTTCCCTCCTCGATTATCTCGAGGAGCTTATCAGGTATTTTTTCCGCCCTGTCTGGTATGTGGGCGTCTCCTATTACTAGTATGTATGGCACGGCTTATCGCCTCTGAGTATTTCCTGTCAAATTCTCTTATCCATTCCACTATAATTGATAGTTCTCTATGGGGTAGAAATTTTACCATGAGCGCTCTCGTGTTTACGACCGTGTTCCGCAACTCTATATGTGGTGCTGTTAGACTTGCTTCTCCGAATACGAGGTTTTTCAGCCTATACCTTCTTATGAACTTGTATTTGAACAAGGGCTTCTTGTTCATCATGATCTTATGGTATGTCTTCGGCTTCACAATGTATATGTTGAGCCTACCTGTAGTGTACGCGGCGTACAGTTGTACACCATTAATATACTGTACCGCTAACGGTATCTTCATTGATGGTATAGAGTATCTTGACATAAAGTCCTTCGTGAGGCTGAGGATGCTCGTTAATAGCATTTCATCACTCTTCTTTATGTTAGGGTGGCCGAGGAAAGCCGCTAGGAACTGTATGAGGCCTACGATGAAAGCCACGAGTATCGTGGTGCCATACGGTATATATTGTAGTAGCTCTGCAATGATGAGTGCAACTAGTGTTAGCGCTAGTGCTGCTAAGCCTCTCGTTTTCCTACGCGATATGCCGACATAGCATGGCCGTGGAAGGCCAGGCTTCTCCCACCAGTTTTTCTCTATCTTCAACCGTTATTTCACCGCTAGGATCAGCTGGGTAACCGCGCCTTCATCGCACAGGGGGAGGGCTCAGGCTCCCCGAAAAATCATCATCAATGCATTATGTTACACTGTATTGTTCGGGTTAAAGATATTACTGCCTAACACTTATCATGGTATAAATGGTTTTGTTAGGTTATCCTAACGGTGATCCGGAGATGAGCAATGAATCGCTCATAGCCAAATATATTGGCCGAAGACTCGGCTGTATAACGCCTTTCATGCTGTCACGCATAATAGGTTTAGCCGAAGCATACTATCTCCAAGACCATGGCGAGAGACTAACAGGTTTGAAATATGTTTGTACTCTCGGAACCTTCTATATCGAGGGATTCGAAGAGATCATCAGCGAGTGTTTTGAGAGAAACCGTGAGAAACACTGCTTGGAGTACAAGTGCGGCGAAACCGCTCTACCTGATAATATACGTGTTTATGTCGATAGAGCAATCAATGATCTAATCGGTAAAGATCTAGAAGAGATCAACAGGCTCGTATTGGAGAACAAGTATTTCCACAAGCTTTGCGGCGGTGTAATACAATGATCAGTATAGCTGTCACCGGGGGAAAGGGCGGGACAGGTAAAAGCCTTGTCGCGACCAGCCTAGCCATTCATCTATCACGCCATATGGAGGGCGTGGTTCTCGCCGATACTGATCTAGAGGGTCCCAACGACCACGTCATACTAGGAGTCAACCAGCTAAAGGATAAGAAGCCAATAACGTTGTTCCTACCCTTCATCGATACATCGAAGTGTACGAAATGCGGGGTCTGTGTTAAGATATGTGATACTGGAGCATTATTCATGGCCGGCAAAGCCTACCCAATAGTGTTCCCGAGACTATGCAGCGGCTGTAAAGCATGCTATTACGCCTGCCCCTACAATGCGATCAGGGAAGCAGGCCATGTTCTCGGCTACACCTATGTAACTCCCGTGTGTTTCGAGAACCATTGCTTCAAGCTCGTGACTGGCATGCTGATAGAAGGCGAAGAACACACGCCGCCAGGAGTCTATAGGACGCTGAGAAGAGCGTTGAGCC
>JAADCY010000224.1 GCA_013154205.1 Thermoproteota archaeon
TCCACACGGCTCTCCGCCGCCCGAGATGCCCGAACAAGTACCCTACACTCATCTAGCCGTGCTTGTCCAGCTCGTCCCCAGAGAATTATGGAGTACAGAAGGCCTTAAGCGTCTGAGGAACAGTGGGCACCTACCCGAGAACCCAACGAGCTACGGTGTTAAGAGAATCCTTGAGACAATGGAGAAGGCTAGCAGATGGGTCGAGAAATACGCTCCCGATTACCTCAAGATAAAGCTACTACCGGAACCCGATCCGAGGATAATGGATGAGATACCCCCTGAGCACCGCGAGATCCTCTACAGGATGGGCGAGATGCTGGAAGAACTTGAGGAGTGGAGTGATGAAGCCATAAAGAACGTTATGATCGAGGCCACTAAGGACCTGTCGCCAAAGGAGAGGCGTGAACTATACCATAGCTTCTACAAGTTATTCCTTGGACAGCCGAGCGGGCCACGTGCAGCGCCACTAATAGCATTGATCGGCAGGAAAATTAGTGTGGAATTCTTAAAATCTGCTAGGAAATGATAAAATGTATTTAATAGTTATCTTATTCAATAACCATTAATTTTTCATGTTGCTAATTTTTATCCTAACAAAAATGATTTTCGCATCGTGTTGACGTTTTTCTTAACATATCAAGTATGGTATTTATATCGAATTCAATAAATTTAAATGAGCCCGCTAAATTAATGGCTATAGAATTAATGTCTCTATGACCATTTATAGGACTTGATAATTGATCGCTGTATTTCTATATTTTTCTCCAGAGGAATTTCCGGAAAATGCTATAAACATTAGAAAAACAATTTTATTAGAAAAATATTTTGGGGTATAGATCTATTGTTGTACTCGCCTACTTTCTCTTAATATAGCCGATAACTATTACAGCTACTAGTATTATTATCGATAGTATTAATCCGCCCTCACTATATGTTGTGACTGTTGATACTCTGTTTTCAAGAGATGTTATATTTTCTGATAGTGATGAACTCAATGAATTGATCGTATTGACTATGTTGTTTTTAGCCTGATTTAATAGGCTCATTAGTTCTTCCGTCTTCTTTCTAAGATTGACAATCTCGTTTGACATACTTGTTATTTTACTGGATATTGATGCTAGGCTTGAATTGACCTTATTTAACTGTGATTGTAGCTGGCTCAACACTGGCTTGTAGGATTCAACTTCCTGTTTAACTGTGTTAAGTAGAGCATTGTTGGACTTTATCTCTGATAATACCTCTGTTCTTAGGAGGCTAGATAGTGATGTGAAGTTCTCGTTCACATGCTCGGCGAGTAGGCGAAGCTCTTGTGATACTGTTTGGAATCCATTATATAATGATGTTACTGCTACAAGTGAGAACCCTGTATATCCTCTTAGCTCTAGGTACTGGCTACTAGAGCGAGCTTCGATTGATACAGAGTAATGTCCGGGATTCTCGGGTGTGAATACTAGTGCATAGAGACCAGTACCGATCTTCTTTATGATAGGCTCTATCTTTTTACCTCCAGGTCCTATTATGTATGCTTTTATCTCTGCATCAACTGATTTTCCAGCATAATATGTGTGGAGCAATATAGTTACATTATTGCCAGGCTCTACTATCGGTGGTGCATTAGTTACTATTACCAGGTTATCGGTCTTAACAACTTTAATCTCTTGTGATAAGAACTTGGATAGTGCCTTTAGGAGATTGGTATTAGCATATGTTGTAGGCAGGATTGTAACATTATATTTACCCGGAGCTATGTATGGAAGTGCAAACTTCCATATAACAGAACCATATGATAATGGCAAACTAGGTATTATCAGTCTGCCAGCAACGTATACGTTGATCGTATCAGAGCCCATTAGATCCATACCATAAACCCCTAGGCATACTGGTTCTCCGGCCCCAACAGTATCAGGTACTACAATTAAACCCAGAGCACCAAGTAATACTCTCACTTCTCCCCATTCTGGGAGACTAAATTTAACTAGCATTAATCCGTTAACATACTTATTGAACGATAACGTGTAGTTATAGGCGCCGCTTGCAGGTATATAGACATTGGTAGTATTGACTATATTGTAATCAACCAGGAATCCAAAGGAGTTCACAATCTTTACATCATAGACATTAATGGAGTTTTGTGATCCGATAAGGGTTATGATGGCTTTTTGAGTTATACCATATAATGGTAGATAACCACGTGCGAAATACGCTATGAGACTTGCTGGTAATTCGGCTACATAATTAGTTAACCCTTTAACAGTTAGGTATGATTTCTCAGCAGGCTGGCTCCATACGGGGAGTATTAGGTTGGAATCTCCGAGTAGTGCTAGTTTGAACGCCTCGCCGAGCACATACGTGTCAACCATGGGTACGGAAGCGATATAGTCTAATATTCCGGTATCGACTACATAGCCTAGAGTGGTCGTGTTTGTCTTACCCATTAGCTCAGCATAGGCCTTCAAAATATTGTAGTGCAGATATGTTGCACCAAAGTATTGTACCATTTCTATACCGTTCATTATGTAGAACATTATTCCTAGCTCTGCTGCAACTCTGGCACTACCTATGTACGCTATTCCGCCAGCTGGTGACAACAGTATTGCCTCTCCGAATGATGGGAATGAGAACCATGTAGAAGGAACATTATTGTCCCATGCCGCATTCATACATGCTACGCTAGAGACTATTGGAACTGCAGCGTTCTTCTTCATTATTAATAGATCTTTTACTGATGCTAGTGTTTCGAATGTCATTGTTGAACCACTACCAGTGTTAACTATTATTCTATCGCCTAGCGCTGTCCCGGAACCGTGACATAGGGCAAAATACCACAAGGCTCTCTTTTCACCGCTAAGAAGTGATAAAACTGCCAATCTGTTGTAATTATTACTTGTTCTTGTGAGCATATGTACTCTAAACATTGATAATTGGCCCTGAAGGTTCATCATTGATAGTGCTGTTTCTCCGAACATTAGTGATATACCGAAGGGATATCCTCCAGATAAATATATGTCCCTACTACTAGTAATCCCAGAACTATACCATTCTATTATCTTTTCGATAACTTTCTCAACGATATTGGGATTGCTGAATGGTATTCTTCCAACATATATATTCGGTGCTAGATCTAGATCGGGGCTAGCATAGAAGAAGTCCGTTGGTACCCAGTTGTTATATCCATCATAGAATCTATAGTGATAGTAAAAGCTTGGTGGTATATCGCTTGTATTACCAATAATTAGTAAGTTGTCATAGCTTCCGAGGGTTTTGTTAAGATAATTTATAATCTTAAGTGCAAGGGTCCAGTTGTATGTTTGTGCTATGATACCATTATAGCTATCTTCAAACTGGGGATTATAAAAGCCTGGATACTGTGTGATGTTGTTGATAGGTTTGCAGTTCTTCCATATATAACTGGTTGTTACTATTGTTACATTATAGCCCTTGTTTTCGTAGAAGTTCGCTAATTTTTCAGTAATATTTACAAGATTATCTGTTGTTAATATCAATAAGGATTTTCTAGCAAATATTACCGGGACTGGTTCGGGATAGCTAATATATACTGATGCAGTATCGATACAGTAAAGCGTATTTGTCATTGGATTATACTGTACAGGATAGTATCTTACAACAATGATTGTTTTACCGTGAAGGCCGTGAAGAACATTTATGCTGAGAACTTTACCTGGATAATATCTATTGTTTTCGTATATTGTTGTATTCATTATATATCTAATGTTTTGATGTTTTCCGTCGTAAAAGATCGGTTGTGGCGCTGGCAGTATTGGTTTAGCCACCCGCTTAACGATAAAGTGCTTAACAAACACGTATGCGTGTACAGAATTTGCTGGTATGTAACCATTGATCTCTAGCTTGTAGGTATAAACTGGTAGCATCGGATAACCTGGTGTGTTTATATATGATTTCACACCATTAGCAAGGATAATTGTATAGTTCTCGCCATAGTTTACTATGTTATAGGTGAAATTAGCAATGAACCCTGCTGGGGCAGGTATTGGGTGAGTAGTGTATGGTCCTACTATTCCTTGTTGTTTAAGTACATAATAGGTTTGCTGGGATACAGGACTCGCTACA
>JAADCY010000054.1 GCA_013154205.1 Thermoproteota archaeon
CCATAACTATCAGGTACACTCACAGCGTTAAACGTGATGTTAACAATACGTTTACTACTGTAATCAATGATCAGTGATAAGTACTCATTCGTCAAAGCTGTCCCTTCAGTGTATAGGCTAGGTGTTAATGATATTGTTACAGGCGCTAATATAGAGACAAGAATCACCAGTACTAAGACTTTAGCCTTCAAACCATCTAAAACCATAATGGCACCACCATGTAAACATTATGTTTTTCTCTGATATTCATAGGAATAATAATTTGCTCCCCTAACACTATTCCGGATCTTATATTGGACCAGGCCATGAAGCCCCCTAGTGCTCCGCTGTAGAGCGTTCATGCCCGGCCCGTTATCCATGTCTTGTAAAAACAACTATTTCTTACGGAGGCCTGCGAGGCCTGTGATTATAGCTGCTGCGACCATTGCTATAGTAATGTACTGTATCGTTAATGCCTGGCTGTAAAGGTTCATGTTTTCCTCTCTGATCGAGCTGAGCTGCTGATCCACATGGTTCTTGTAGTCTTCGAGTTTTGCGGTTAGCTTGTTTGTACCTGTTCCTATGCTTGACTGTTGTTCTAGGACTCTGCTTAGCCCTGTTGCCACCGTATTGTTTAGCATGTCTAGTTTTTGCCCGACTATACTTATCTTGTCAGCTAGTATTGAGCTTAGGCTTTGATTTACCCGGGCTAGGCTCTCCAGTATTATTGATTGTAGGGCCTTTATGGAGCCGCTTATGGCTTCTAGAGCTGACGAGATCTCTTTTCTCTCGCCTTGTCCTGCCTCGTTGTTCGTGGTTATTGTTAGGTTCAATTGTTCAATTGCATCCATGATCTTCTTCACGCTTCTCGCTATGCTGCCAGTATCTACTGGTAAGCCGTTCTTGACCAGTGTTTCCACGTCTTTTAGCTTGGCCGTTATATTTCCCGCGTTTGAGGTTATGACTCCTAGTATTTCTCCCTTGTTGTCGATGATGATCTGTGATAGCTTGGCCTGTCCGTGGAGGAGTGTCTCTAGAGTAGTGTTGACCCTGCCGATCACGGTGTTGAGTAGTACCGTGATCCTCTCAGCACTTGTGTTGAGCCCGGATATTATTTGTTCGGATGACTTGCTTACACCTTGTATTTCGGCGTCGAGTTTTGTGAGGTTTGATAGTATCATGAGGTGGAGTTTTTCATCGTTATCGTCAGAGGCTAACAGTAGTTTTGCGAGGGATGAGTTGACGCTTACAAGTGTTTTCGTAGTGTTTGTTCCCAGCTGTTCTATCAGTGTCTTTAGCTGCAGGGTGTTTAGGAGTGTATTGTTTATCCTCGTCTCCAATGCTTTGACCGCTGTATCTAGGCTTGTAAGGTTGATGAGTGATCTGTTGACTAGTTCCTCGATAACTCCTAGGTCTGCGGTTATGTTTCCAGCACTAGTCTCCACGACACCAACTATCTTGCCCGCCATTGTCAACATGAGGTCTCTGAGGCCGAGATAGGACTGGTTAAGATCGTTGAGGCTTATATTGATGTCTCCCAGCACGGTTCTTATAACCGCTGTGTCGCCGAGGATACTAATTATTGATGCATTGAGGCTTCCAAGGCTTGTATATATCTTTAGTACTGTCGTGTTTAGGTCGCCTATTCTACCTATGCCTGTTATGATGAGTTCTGCGAGGCTACCGTTTATGCTGACTAGTTTTAACGTTATATTCTCCCCTAACTGTTTGACGAGATCCTCGATCAAATAGGTATTAGCATATGTATTGTTGATCAGGCTTATGATCGTTGATAGTTGCTCCGTGATATTAGTTGTTCCTGTGAGGGACAGGTTTAGGAGCTGGGGCTGCGAGCCAATGATTTTGTCGGCGACTAGGCGAGGTGTTTGCCCGGTTACTGATTCCTCGTATAGTGCTAGTGCGTGGAGAGAGCCATATAGCCCCGTGGCGGGAACGGTATAGTTTATGGTGCCGTCACCGCTGGGCTTTAACCCGGTGAATATTGTTGAGGAATCCATTTTCAACGTATATGTTCTGGCGGGATTTAGGCCTGTGCACAGTATGTCTATATAGCTTGTCGTATTGGAGATGAAGGATGGGATAACCACTATATCCGGGTCTACCCGGAAGATAGCCCCGCCGGTAACAACCCCGGGTAATGGGTGGCCCACGGTGTCTCCAACCCATATTGTATGGTAGCCTTCGGTGGACGGGGGTACTACTACGTCGATGCTCGCAGTTCCGTTATGTAGAAGTATTGTTGCTAAGGGTATGGATGAAGCTGGATCAACCAGGGGTGTAATGCTGGAGTTAGAGGTTTCTGTATTATACCATATTGTTACATAGTATCCCGTATAGTTGCCGAAGCCCTCTAGATCAACCCTTACCACGTCCCCCACATATCCACTTGTCTGGTTGAGGGTTACAGTCATCGATCTAACGATGTATACGAGTGTCCACCCTGTATAGTAGCCGTCGGTGAATGTCAGGTTATAGTATCCCGTACTGGGTATGTCTGGGGGAATCGTTATGTTTAGATAACCGCCTAAACTAGTCCAGCTGAACACTCCAAGACTACCATAGGCATTGAGAGATATGTTGTCTACTAGTATCCATGTATTGTTCAGTGTCACGGTAAGGTGTCCGTAAGCGGTCCACGCCATTGTTCTGAAGATAAGGGTTTGTCCGGGATGGACAGGGTTTGTCTGGTCATTGATCGAGGAGCCGAACGGATTTGATACGAGAGCTGGTGTTAGTGGTGGTGCCGAGCCATAATAGTCTAGCTGGGGCCCCAGATAGATGAAACTGTAGGGGTACTGGTCGTATTCCTGGCTGTACCCTGTAGAATTGTCCGTCACCGTGAAGCTGGGCTGCTTGATATAGCCTGGATAGATATCTATGTCGGGTAGCTTTACCGTGACATTGTATCCTGTCCAGTTCCAGGGCGGATTATAGTCGTCGCCGGGGATCGTCATGTTCGTCGGGGTCTCGTTGACTATTATCTGGGTGTAGAAGCTCGGCGTATAAGCCCCAACCGTGAAGTTGACATAGTAGTAGCGAGTAGTATTGGCGGCGCCGACCAATATGTTGATAGTTGTATTACGCCATGAAGAACCGGTGGGTTCTCCCATAACGTATTTCACCGGGACGACATCGGGGAGAGGCCTTAACGCATTACTGCTCACAACAACATCTGATGATGATATACTGTACCGCTGGCTGGGCGGTAGATCGGTTGCTTTAACGTAGTATGTCTGGTTAGCTATCAGTGCCACGGGGATCGTCATGTAGAGGTAGCCCTGCCCGGCAGTAATTGAGGCATTCGCTGATATTCCGGCATACTGGAATGTCTTGCTGCAGGGTACACGTATCCCTACGGGGCCGGAGGCGAGTATGTCCGCTACTGGGATGGGGCCTAGATACCATGCGTCTGTACTGTTGATCACTGTGCTATTGTTTGTTGAGAACCATATCCATATATTCTGTACTCCTGTGAGGTTGACTGATCGGAAGGAGACTATGATCCTATAGCTAACCGGTACGTTTATGATCGGGGCTGTAGTATTGCTCAGCGTGTACAGCTGTAGCGTTCCCGTGAAAGCGGCGTTCGCAACAGTCTCTGTATTGCTGAAGAGCTGGCTTGGTAGGGGCGATATTAGTATTAGGAACAAGAGGATGGATGCGTATTTCCAGTACTGATTATTACTCATCCATACCACGGCCAATGATATTGATGGTTGTTTTAATTTTGCATTATAAGTATTTAAACAATCTGTTAGTTCATCTGAAGCCTGGAGAAAGAATAATTATACTTTATGGTTTCAAGGCAAAAACAAGGATTATGGTAATGCATACCATGATATGCAATATGTCTGCCTATATGACTTCCTCAGCCTCCCCTTGCTCCGGAGGACCTGATACGATGTTTCTCCTTGGAGGCTTCCATGTCAGTGCAAGTACTCCGCCTATTATGCTGAGGATTATGACGAGGATGTTTAGCGATAATATGCCGAAGATTATGGCGATTATACCGCCATTCCTGACTTTCCCGGGTTCCCCACTGTTAATCCACATGGATG
>JAADCY010000164.1 GCA_013154205.1 Thermoproteota archaeon
CGGGACCTACGGGTTAAGAGCCTCGACTACCGACCGGTCTCCCCAGGCTCTTCTAGGTATCTCTTCT
This sequence comes from Thermoproteota archaeon, assembly GCA_013154205.1. Lineage (GTDB taxonomy): Archaea > Thermoproteota > Thermoprotei_A > Sulfolobales > Desulfurococcaceae > JAADCY01. The sequence continues at coordinate 68 of JAADCY010000164.1, forward strand.
GGATTATTAAATCTTTCCTATAGCTTCCCCATCGTTCGTCCAATGAGTAATCCATCTTGATCCTCTGTAACATATGCGACTACAGTGTCTCCCGGCTTAAGTCTTCCTCTCCTTAGCGTTATGAGCCATTCTCTACCTATTGTAACACCTATGTACTCGCCTCGGAAAACCCCTCTTGACAAAATTTTCGCATATACTCTATCCCCTCTCCTGAATGGGGCAGGGTAGCGACGTGCTTTCCTCATACCCCACTCCTCCATTTCCCATCTTAGCCTAACTCCTAGCTTCTTTTCTAGCTCTTCTATTTTCTCCCAGAATCTACGCCATCCCAAAGGCTTCACGCCAGGGATTTTACGACCGTATTTATGAGCATTGTATTTCTGCACAGTGACAGGCGGCCATCGCTTTCCCGCGCCTATTCTGATCGCCCATTCAATAACTTCGATGATATCCTCGTCATTCATGCCCGGTATCCAGACAGGGGTAACATGGAGATCAATGCTTGTCTCTCTCACTAAGTACTCGGCCATACCAATAACTTTTCTCACATCATACCAGGGTGTTCCTTGGAGAAAACGTGCTTTCTCCGGGTTAAGCGTATCTATGCTTAGATTTATCCTGTCGAGCCCAGCCTCGTCAAGCCTCTTGATGATTTCCTTGGAGAGTAGTGCTCCATGGGTTTCCAATGCTACGCTCGATATGTATGGTTGTTTCTTCAGCCTCCTTATAAGGTCAGTTATCCATGGATATGTTAGTGCTTCGCCAATAGTATCTATTAATGCCTCTATGCTCGTCTCCTTATAACGGGCAACGATATCGACAGTACTAAGCAAGCTCTCTAGATCTACGATGAACTCCGCCCATCTATTAATTGAGAACGGGCCTGAGTCTACGCTACAGAAAATACAGTTTAACGGACAAAGCGTTGTCGGCCGTACCTGTAAGACGTTCGTTCCACGGTCAATAACGCCGAAGCCTATATAGCCGAGAAGCTTATCGCCTCTCACAAAATATAATGGCCTCCTACCCCAAACCCATGCCTTCTCAACTACCTCTATCAATCCTCACACCCATTTGCCTAGCAATAATTTTTGGACACACAGGTTTTAAAGAAAGCAATAATGCATCTGGCTCACTCACGCCTCTCACATATAGAAATATAGTTCTAATTATCCCTGCCTCGTCAATAATTCGTTTCACAAGCACAGGCGTCCATGACTTTATAGGAAAATCTATAGTGACGATCCTAGTTCCAAGAGGAAGTTCTTTCTCCAGCTTAGAAGCTAATGCCTCATTGATAGAGGGATAGAGGTACTGATAAACGATCGTCGCGTTCCCCAGATATACATCATAAAAGCTTGCCTCCAGAACACTAATCCGTTCACCTAATCCCATTGATTCCGCTCTATACTTTATCAGCATAGCCAAATCATGCTCTATCTCAACCGCCACGCCATATGCTCCTCTCTTTGCAGCCTCAAGCACTACGCGCCCGTCTCCAGCACCCAGATCATACAGTATATCGCCGGATCCACACCTGGCTATATCGAGTGCTTTTCTAACGACGCTGAGAGGAGTAGGTATGAACGGTGGTTTTACTAAACTCATGAACAGACACCACTGATCTTCTCAGTTTCTATTAATAGAATCAAGTTTATAAAAGAAAGGCCATAGTTTAACTACAGGGATAAAGTAAGAATTGTATTGCGTGATTGTCACTCCCTCATATGGGGTGTTTATGAGTGGCAGAAACACTGCTAGAAGTGAAGAATCTGAAAACGTATTTCTATACCACTAAGGGTGTCGTTAAGGCAGTTGACGGTGTTTCTTTTAAGCTCAATAAAGGAGAAGTCCTGGGGATCGCTGGAGAATCCGGCTGTGGAAAAAGCACAACTGCTTACTCCTTGATCAGGCTAGTACCGCCTCCGGGAAAGATTGTTGATGGGCAGCTCATTTTCGAGGGACGAGACATACTAAAGCTTAGTGAGGAAGACTTCAGAAAACAGATCAGGTGGAAGAAAATCTCAATGGTTTTCCAGGGAGCAATGAATGCTTTGAATCCCGTATACACTATTGGAGATCAGATCGCCGAGGTACTGATGCTTCACAAACACATGTCTAAAGAAGAAGCTATGAAGGAAGTATATAAGCTGCTCGAAATGGTTGGTATTGATCCAAAGCGTGCGAAGAGTTATCCTCACGAGCTCTCAGGTGGTATGAAACAGCGTGTAGTCATAGCAATGGCGCTGGCGCTTAGACCACCACTAGTGATAGCTGACGAGCCAACAACTGCTCTGGACGTCGTAGTGCAGGCTCAGATCATGAACCTGCTTAAGAGACTCCAGCGCGAGCACCAGATGTCGATCATACTTATCACACACGACTTGAGCCTTATTGCTGAAATGGCTGAGAAAGTAGCGATAATGTATGCTGGTAAAATAGTTGAGTATGGTACAGCCGAGCAGGTATTCCTTAATCCTCAGCACCCATATACTAGGGGATTGCTAGCTAGTATACCAAGGCTGACTGGAGACATACACAAGCTAGAGTTCATACCTGGTGTACCGCCAGATCTGTCGAACCCGCCGCCTGGATGTCGTTTTGCTCCAAGATGTAAATTCAAGTTTGAGCCTTGTGATAAGGAAGAGCCGCCTGTGATCGAGATAGAGCCCGGACACTATGTATCTTGTTGGCTCCACGCAAAGAAGTAATGGGTGACTATTCATGGTCAACGTATATGTTCCTAAGCCCGATAATGAAACGGTTCTCTATGTAAAGGATCTACGTACATGGTTCCCTGTCAGGAGAAGCTTCATAGACGTGATAAAGAGGAGGCCACCTCTCTACGTACATGCTGTTGATGGCGTGTCATTCGATATTAAGGAAGGAGAAACATTCGGACTAGCAGGAGAATCCGGCTGTGGTAAGACGACAACTGGTAAAACCATCCTGCGTCTAGTTGATCCGGTCGGCGGTATGATTGCTTATAGGCCGCGTGAAAGACTATTGAAAGAATGGGAGGAGATGGGCTACCACCCGAAGTTCGTCGATGAATACAAGAGTATAGACATATCAAAAGTCCCTGGAAAGTACTTGAAACCATTGCGTAAAGAAATGCAGATGATATTCCAAGACCCGTACGGTAGTCTTAACCCGAGATTCACTATCTATAAGATTCTAGAAGAGCCCCTGGTTATACACAAGATCGGTGAGACCAAAGAGGAGAGATACGAGCTAATAGCGCGTGTTCTTGAGCAAGTGAAGTTGACACCTCCGGAAGAATTCCTAAATAGATACCCCCACATGCTTTCAGGAGGTCAGAGGCAGAGAGTAGGAATTGCTAGAGCCTTATTGCTCCAGCCAAGATTTATAGTCGCAGACGAGCCGACATCAATGCTCGACGTATCTATCCGTGCAGAAATTCTAGAGCTGATGATGGAGCTAAAGGAAAGATACAAATTAACATATGTATTCATTACACACGACCTAGCCCTAGCAAGATACATCTGTGACAGGATCGCGATAATGTACCTTGGAAGAATAGTTGAAATGGGCAACACACGTCGTGTCCTAGAGAATCCGTTGCATCCATACACTAAGGCACTAATATCAGCTATACCTGAGCCAGACCCGAGATATAGGAAGATACTAAGAGAACTACCGATTAAGGGAGAAGTGCCAAGCCCGATCAACATACCACCGGGATGTAGATTCAGGCCTAGATGTGTAACTTATGACAAGACTACAGAGATCCAGAAGTACTGTGAGACCGAAGAGCCTCCTCTAATCGAAGTAGAGAAAGATCACTATGTCTCCTGCTGGCTATATGGAACACCTGAAGAAGTTAAAGAACTCCTTAAGAAGTGACATCATAGAATATTTTCCATCGCCACAAGTTTTTCCTGAAGGATAACATTAAAGAAATACATTATAGAGGATCATTTCTTCGTTTTACTTCCCGGAACCCTTGACAAGGTGTAC
>JAADCY010000203.1 GCA_013154205.1 Thermoproteota archaeon
AGGCAGGCAGGCAGGCAGGCAGGCAGGCAGGCAGGCAGGCAGGCAGGCAGGCAGGCAGGCAGGCAGGCAGGCAGGGGCACGAACGGACGAACATGAGGCCGTGCGGCGGGCGTGCCGGCTAAAAATGAGTCAAAGAAATAAAACTTACGAAAGGAATGCCGAGGAAACTTGAACTTTAATGCCAGTCGGATACTTCCGTCCTGATGTAATCCAACATTCGCTATGATTTACTAGATCACCTCCTACAGGGCCAAATCCGTAGACATTGCAAAGAGGATTCACTGAAAGATTCAGCATTCGTCTTAACTACAGAAATCCACATTAGCTAGAAATTAATCAGATGGCTCATAACAATTCTACAACATTAGCTTACCAAACAGCAGATTGCTGACATCACAAAGTGACCACGCTAGACGTTCCTGCCTAAGTGGCAACCTGATCAGCCTCAAAGCAACACTGGTGGACCAATAATCACTACAGACGTAGGCACATTTTTGTTGACCTGTTTCGACCAAAGTCGATGACTCTTCAAGATGGCATGTTCTCCTTCTGGAAAACCAATTAGTGCTCTCGTTCCAAGATGATACGGGAAAGATGTAGAGCTTGGCTTCGTCTTGACTAGAACAGCCCAGATCCTGGCCGACAATAGTCACAGTGACATTGTTGACTTTGGTCCAAAAGGTAAGTGGAAGGCTAAAGTCTGTATACCAAGATTCGGTGGTGAGGACACTAAAATTCACGCATGTCAAATAATTAGAATCTGCCACCACTGAGAAGACGTCTGTGCTTGAAGCAGATGGCAGCAGCTGTACTAACGGAGCTGGAAATGATTAGACGTACATCTTTAGAGGCTGTCAATTATCTCGGTTCAATTATTCTTGGCCAGTGCACAAAAATAAAATCGATCAACCATTTTACATATTGTACTTACCACAAAGTGCTAATACCATGAAAGACATTCGTCTTTTCTTGTTCATCTTCCTGCCGAACGTGGTGCAAACGAGATGTCCTTCTCCGTTAAACTGCTGGGATGGCGCTATTATTTGACGTCGACATAGACCATTCGTTCGTCATGCAGAGCGGAACGAACACGATGAATTAAACATGAACAAATTGCTAGCCTTATAAAGTATCGGTGAAGATCGATACGATGACGAATTAGTAGATGAGTATCTGCTTATGTCCTGATGCATGAATTTTCAATAAGCTATCTTATGCTATTTCTGGCAATTCTGGTGCCTAATCACGATTGCTTCAATTATTTAGTTCTATGTGTGAATAATATTTTCGTCGCCTTCGGTCATGTATGAAACTGGATGTTTGCGACCGAAGCACACTGAGTTCTGTCACATGACTTGTTTTGAGGTTTGCCAATGATCTCCATGGCCTCTGGAGCGTTTTCCACCGTACTTCCTGTAAACATTCAGTACACTGTTAGTGTTATTAGTTGAGGAATAGGAAATTGAGTCATTCCAGATCACGCTTATTTTCTTCACTAACAAATTGCTGAACTATTCGGCCATACACTCAGCTGAGGTAAAACCTGATTCTACTACATTTTACTACAAGTTATTGCTCAGCTAGGTCTGTAATTTTACACAGTTTCTTTTGGTCGTCATTCTTCTATCTTAGTGAAGAAGGAACTCTTCTTCTCTTCGAATGACATTCTATTCATCTTTTGGCAATTCTTTCTATACATTTCACGATACACTGTCAGTGAAATTCCACACCACGTCCTCTCTGCTCGTCTTCTAGTTTTTCTCGGTAGACCTAAGCCTGAATATCTGATCTCCGAGTGAGAATTGTTGAACATGGCGCGTGCGTTGGTTGATCAAATCGGATGTACTTATGTCACGATATTTTCTGTAAATGATCTTCTTCTGTATGCAGCTAGATTTGTCGATGTTTATCATGAACTTTACCGTCAAATGGTAGCCCGACGTTTAATGTTTTGTCGTTGAAAAGGGTCGCTCCCAGATGGAATTGCTATTGTAACGGGTCTCGAGTTCCTGGAACGTGGCCTCCTTTATGAGTTTGGCCAGTGACATGCTGAGTCAATCGGTGTGAATTTAAAATACTGCAAAACCAGCTGGCCTCGCCATTCGACCAATCATCCACATGAATATTTAAATCACTAGCTATTATAATATCACCAAGGATGGTGGCTAGCCTACCTGAAATATCCACTAACGAATAATGCGACGATGATAAACAGGGAAGAGGGTAGAATTAACCTTACCTACACACACGTTGCAGTCCACGTGTTCAAAAGGTGTAAATAACTCGTTAGCTTGTATTCACTCGACGTGGCAGCCAGTCTTGACTTGTGCATTATGGCAGCCCCTCCAAGTAGACTTCCATTTGCACGAGAAATATGTACACGGTCTTATCCTGTCGGGACTAACTCAGTGATAACAAGACGATCAGTATTATTTCTGAGCTAGAGAGGTAGGGGTAGGTAGCTAAGGTGAGCCGAGTTGGTATGCTTGTAAAGTATACGCAGTGACTGTGGTTTGACTATTGGTGGTGGCTGAGACATTTGGTGCAGCTGTCGACTACTGATTAGAGCATTAGAATTGTACGAAAACGAGAATAATTGCGTTGTGAGGTAGTCGTATAGAATAAGGAATGTGTGAGTGGATTGAAAAGAAAGCTGTTTATTAATTCATGGACTAGTTTGGAAGCCACGAGCATATTTATTTTGTCTCGTCTCCTGCTGACGGCATAGCAGCAGAACATTTCCACTATCTCTCTGTGATTAGAATAAAGTTCTAAATCAGCCAGAGAAGTATCGAATTAGTAGGTCTTTTCTAAATTACTTTAATTTATATTGATTCCCAAGCTCTATTCAATCGAAAATCAGCTGCCTTTTAGAGAAGCGTGTGCCACCGACGTCCACCACCGTCTAAACCACGTTTATAACAACGAAGGGATCACGCCGCCACTAGAGTCGAATATTAAGAAAGAAACGAGTAAGTGCCTGGAAGCGAGGTAGAACTACATCAAGTAAATCTTTGGGATGAAGTCAACCGCCCTCAATTGACGACTTTCGTAAGATATCGATACGCTACTAAAGAGTATTGGATAGATTATCTTCGTAGAATTTGGCAGTCCCTACCAGAGGATTTCTCCACCGCAGAAAACCCGATGGATTTCTACTCCGCCGGTGGATTCACAGCTTGGAACAACCACCAACTATCTGCTTTGGTAATCTACTTTGTATGCGGGTCTTAGGAATTTCTATGGTTTATTCCTTTGATTCTTCGTGTACTGGTCTCCATTTTGCTGCAAAGCACCAGCCCAAATTAGCATATTTCCCAGAGGCCTCTGACGCAGGCAAACGCATGTAGCGAGGAAGGTATATAACCAAATAAATAAAAAATTAAAACGGACAACTGGGTTAATGAACCGCCAGCATTGTATAGGAACAGACAATTCACCCCTCAGAGGTAAACCTCCCTAGCACGATCCCACATACTTATGCCAATATCTCACGACACAGCACTCAGTCTTAAAAGCTAGTACAGCACAGTAACATCAGGCTCCGTACAAACACAGCCGAAGTTGAAAACAGTTTCATCGAAATGGCCGGACGCTTGCTCCTCCGTGAATATTTACGGTTCACTGCCTATTCTGCGAGGCTTGTCGGGCGCCTGAACAGGAGTAACTAAGTGAAATATATTCTGTATGTATATTTTACATGATGCACGCACAAAAGCCATTGCCTTGCTGAGTTAGTTAGAAACTTGTTTGTTGAGATCCAGCTTTGTAGTTGCCTTTAACATCGATGCCGAGTTAGCCAATAAGATCGATAAGACGACAGCGACCCGCGGCAAAGTGCTTTCTAATGTGCTTATGGACGACATGGCTATTCCTCCTGTGTAATAGCTAGTGACTATGTTTTTGGCCACAAGATTCCATGGAGACAAAGTCTGGTGTGGATTATCATCCACATCCGTCGGTCGGTCGGTCGGTCGGTCGGTCGGTCGGTCGGTCGGTCGGTCGGTCGGTCGGTCGGTCGGTCGGTCGGTCGGTCGGTCGGTC
>JAADCY010000245.1 GCA_013154205.1 Thermoproteota archaeon
GAAGTAAGCCCTGGAACCTTTGTTATCAACATAACGGCCGACAAGACAGCCAAGCTCCAGCCATACACTACATACAAGTTCTATCTAATAGCGTATAGCGATGCAGTAGCACTACCTGATACAGCCACAATAGAAGTGACGACAATACCGAAGTCAATGGCAGAGATGTTCTCAGGCTTACAAACCCAGATTAATAGCTTGACGTCAAAAATGACGACTTTGCAGCAGCAGATGGCACAACAGATAGAGAAACTGCGCACCGAGCTAGCGTCACAGCTGGGAGAACAGGTCTCATCAGCGTTTAAACAATTATCAGCATCTATTACAAATCTGACAACAACACTTAGAACTTCAATAGGACAGTTATCATCGTCGTTCGCTCAGGAACTAAGCAAAGTTAATACAAGAATTAACACCTTGCAGACATCACTAACAGCGTTACAATCCGATATTAGTAGTGTAAAGAGCCAGGTGTCAGAATTATCATCTTCAATAAGTGATACAAAGTCAACACTCGGAACATTAGAAATACTCAATGTAATAGTCATAATACTGGTAATAATCAGTATCATCGTGGCATTTGTCAAAAGAAAATAAATCTTTTTTTAAAATCTCATCTAGATGAGGAATACTTTTATTTTCTTATGGAAGATTCTATTATTCTGAGATAAACTCTATTGGGTGTTATGAAAATGGCAGGTGTTACAGCGATATTAGTACGGAGAGCTATCGCCTTAACACTTGCACTAATAATTATAGTATTTATAACCGGTATGATTATGGAGGCAACAGGTTATTCTGAGAAGATATGGAAAGCAATTATAAATCAACAGGTACGTGCATTACTAAGTAGCTCTAAAAATATACGTGGAAATATGATTTGTACACCTCTTGGTTCAGAGCTTGTCACGACAACTACCAATTACGAAAAAGTAGGAGAGAATGTATACAGATCAAAAATTATGGTTGATATAGGTGCTAAAAGTCTTAATTATAATTCTACACAATATCCTCCAGGACTACCTATCGTTGTCATAAATAATCTCAAAGCATGTAGTAATAATACAAGGATACTGATAACTGTATTCCTTGTCAGGCCTGATAATATAAAAATAACATTATATAACAAAACAATAACGCTTCTCAGTATGAGTAATAACACTATGATTATTAAGCCTGATAAGAACTTCGTATTGAATGAAGTCAAGAAAATATTTGGGTTGAAAGAAGTAAATGGAATAAATGTAGAGTCTATTGTCTACGGTAGTGTAGTAGTATCTGGCGGAAACATTACAGTGAAGCCATTGAAAGGAGAATACAGTATTCTGGTTAACCTGAAGTATCTATCCTCATGTACTCCTAGTAAACCTTTTGATAGTATTACAGTAAGAATTAGCCCGCCTTTGAAATGTATTCCGCTATCACAATATGTTGCGAACTATAGAGCCTATCTAGAAAAACTCTACGGATTAGATAAACCATGGTATGATAGAGTTATACCATTAGTGCTAAGAACTTTAACATTTAATCTTGGAGAAACCAGGTGGGATACAGTAACAAATGTCGCTGGATTGTCTGCGCCTGCACCAGTATCAGCGGTTATTTTGGCATGTTTGCCAAGAACTATAGTCATGCTAACGGTCGCAGAGATAATATGTTTCCTCATCGCTATTCCATTGGCTCCTAAAATCGCTTATCGTTATGGTACATTGATGGATAGACTCATAGTATCCTATGCAGCTCTCTTTAATGCTATACCAGTATGGTGGCTGGGTATGGTGTTCATTTTGTTGTTTGCTTATCTCATACCAATATTCCCAGCACAATCAACGCCGATAATTAAATACATAAACAATTTCTTCAGTGATCCGCTATATAACCTGGTAATGATAATGTATTATGCGGCATTACCAATCATTACGATCGTTATTACGTTCCTGGGTACATGGCTATATAGCGTACGTGCAGTTGTGCTCCGAATTGTTAGGGAAGACTATGTTATGGTTGCGAAGGCGAAGGGTCTGCCAGAAAAGGATATAATTAAGAAATACATTGTGAGAGTTGCAGCTGCTCCGATTGTTACTTATATTATCCTTGCGTTGGCCGGATCCCTAGGTGGTATGATTATAACTGAATCTGTTTTCAACTATCCTGGAATGGGAACACTGTACTATAGGGCTATTAATGCTGGAGATGTAGCTACGATATTAGGATTAACGTATGTGTTAACGCTTGTCTACATAGTTGCAAGGTTCATACTTGAAGTGTTATACATATACTTAGATCCTAGGGTGAGATACTGATGGCGGAACACAGAAAATCGTTAGGAAGAAGACTAAATCTTTCCGCATTGAAAGCTTCGTTAAAAGAGGTATGGAGCTACGGTACAGGAAAAATAGGATTAATAATGTTAGTAATACTAGTATCCGTTGCAATATCAGCAATCATAGTACTACCACCAAACTTCCCTGACGAGTGGAATAATCCCAAGTATTGGTCCGAAAACCCTACTCTTGTTCCACCTGATTGGGTAAAATATCTAGGCGTACCGGTTGCTGAACAATACGTCAACATTATACCAGGAGATAACTATGCACTAAACTTCAACACTACACAATATTACAGTATTCCAATATTCAGTTACATAGCAGATTATAGATTATCTGTTAAGGTATTTCCTCAAGGAATACTTATAAAAATAAATGGACTAAAGCTGTTGGACAGATATATAGCATACAATATAACACAAGGCCAGAGATATGTAGCTCCAATGATCATTGTCACAGTAAAACGCCCAGATGGTATTGTGCTTGTTCTATACAAAGGGACACCATCAATAACCTATATAGGAAATACGACCACGACAACATCTGGGATTCCATACATATATGAGAAATCACCCTTTGTGATTCTACCTACTAATATAATAAACTACCAGGCTGTACAGGAAGAATTTATGAAATTATATGGTGTGAATACCACAATCGTATCTGGTCTTGGCGCTAATACTCTAAAATTGAGCCAAGTAGTGTTCGGTAAACCTGTATTACAAGGAGGAAACGTAACCTATGTGCCGCTGACAGGTACATATGAGCTCAGAGTATCGATAGTGCTATTACCAGATTACCCTGTTAAGCTGGCAATTCCGCCTACGCATAGTATTAAGGTAATTGTTAAGGGAACAGCATTTGGTCTAATGGGTACAGATTCTCAGGGTAGAGATCTCGCTTTGGGATTGTATTATGGCTTCCCTGTAGCATTATCAATAGGTCTTATAGTAGCCTTTATCGATACAGTTATTGGTGTTATAGCTGGAGCAGTGAGCGGTTATTATGGCGGGCTAGTAGATGAATTCATACAGCGTTTGGTCGACATCATGGGTAATATACCATTGTTGCCTATACTAATTATCATTGGTGAAATTGCGAGACAAATATATATGAATAATCCGTTCATGGTTGTATGGATTATATTGTTAACAATTATCATCTTTACATGGGGAGGTCTAGCGATCGTAATAAGATCAATGACATTGTCGATCAAGGGTGAACAATATGTTGAGGCTGCTAAATGTCTGGGTGCGAGTAATAAGCGTATAATATTCCTGCATATAATACCACAGGTAATTCCATATGCTGTCGCCAGTATGGTCTTCTCGGTCCCATCAGCTATTCTAACAGTGGCCGGACTTGCAGTTCTTGGTATAATTAAGAACTTCCCATCATGGGGTACTATACTGGCAGCCGCCCGATCAAGTAATGCGCCGATAACAGCGTGGTGGTGGATAATACCACCAGGTTTACTCATCGCTATTACAAGTCTGACATTCGTATTGATAGGAATGGCTCTAGAGAGAATTGTTGAGCCAAGGCTGAGGACGAGGTAAAAAGAACATCTTTATTTTACCGCTACAAAAACATAGAATCGATTTTTTACACTCGCAAGGAATATTCTATGACTTGAGCTAGAGGGTGAAACTGTTTTGCGTCCCGATCCGAGTGTAGGAATAATTGGTTGGGGCTCCTATATCCCGCGCTG
>JAADCY010000132.1 GCA_013154205.1 Thermoproteota archaeon
GAAGCGTCCCGGATCTATGGGGGCCGAAGAAGATTGAGAGCATACCCGGCTATCCACCGGATCTCCGCAGCCCACCGCCGGGATGCAGGTTCAATCCGAGATGCAGAATAGCGGATGATACATGCAGGAAGCAAGAACCAGTGCTCAATTGTATCGGCGAGCACTGCGTAGCATGTCATAAAACAGGCGAATTACTTAAGAGGTGATGATGTATGGTGGAAGAAATCCTTGTCGTCAAGGATCTCAAGAAATACTTCCCCGTAACAAGAACACTACTAGACACACTCAGAGGCCGTGCACAACAATACGTGAGAGCAGTAGACGGTATAAGCTTCGCGATCAAGAAAGGAGAGACACTATCCCTGATAGGCGAGAGCGGATGCGGAAAAACAACAACGGGAAGACTAGTACTAAGACTCGAAGAACCCAGCGGCGGACAGATACTATTCAAGGGACGCGACATAACACGTCTCTCGAGAAAAGAACTGAGGCCGCTCCGCAAATACATGCAGATGATCTACCAAGACCCATACGCGAGCCTAAACCCGAGGATCAAGATAGGCGACCAGATAGCAGAACCGTTATTAGTACACGGCCTCGCAACGCCTAGAGAAGCCAGAGAACAAGTCCTAGCAATGCTTAAACGCGTAGGACTTACACCGCCCGAGGAATTCTATGAGAGAGTACCGCACCATTTAAGCGGGGGTCAGAGACAGAGAGTAGTGATCGCTAGAGCGATGATACTGAAGCCAGAGTTCATAGTGGCTGACGAAGCAGTATCAATGATAGACGTATCAATGAGAGCCTCAATACTAGACCTACTCGAGAGCTTCCGTAGAGAATACAGGTTATCAACACTATTCATCACACACGACATAGGTGTCGGAAGAATAGTAAGTGACCGCATAGCCGTGATGTATCTGGGCAAAATCGTTGAAATAGGCCCGACCGAAGAAGTCATAAACAATCCTGCACATCCTTACACCAAGGCATTGATCGATGCAGTACCCAGCATACGCAGAGGAGAAAGGAAGAGACTAAAGATCAAGGGCGACGTCCCAGACCCGAAGAACCCGCCCCCAGGATGCAGATTCCACACGAGATGCCCATTCGCAACAAAGCACTGTAGTGAAGAAGAACCAAGACTCACAGAGATCAGTCCAGGTCACTTCGTTGCCTGCTTTAATCCATTAAAATAATACTTTATTATCGATATCTATTTTCTCTTTGGAAGCACTTATGCGATGTAATAAATTAGTTACCGTATATGTCATCTGAAGAATGCTTATATAATTATCATGCGAAAATAAAATAGGGATGAACACCGGCTCGACTATTCCGTAGTCCTGGTGGACACATTGCATAGTATACCATTGATTAGCATAACAATAATATTGATTACAATATTCTCTTCTATCATACTGTCAGCTCCACCGCAGACTTATCTACAAGCATACATGGACAAGGATGAAGTATTAGTTAAAGAAGCAGAGACTATACTCTCCGATGTATTTCAGATAGACATGACGAGATATCATCTAGATGCAGTAAACTTCAACGGCGCCGACTCTCACGATAATATCACTATTGAAAATTACCTCATAATTTTCAGAGACAACAATAACAATACACTCATAACAGATGTATACGTTATGCATGGAAAGATAATACGTCTAGGAATAATCGGTTTACCCCTCATTAACAATTATAGGCGAAACATACAGTTAACAATCAAACTCTCAGATGGAGAAGTAGTCATATCTGGCAGAACAATCGGAATCATATTAAACAACACGATTAAAACGATAGACAAACTATACGGATGGCTATCATATCCTGTACAAGAGATACTGAGAAACATTCAGCAAATCCTCAGCTCAACCACAATAGTATTATCTAGGAAGACATCCTACGAGTATAAGCTCATCCTAGCAGGAAACTATACATTCTCCCTCCATATCGAAACAAGTGAAGATAATGAGCCGAAAGAACTATTCATATCTCTCTGGAGAACAATGAGCCTACCATTAAATACCACATACATGAGAAGTGTAGTCTACATGTATTACTATATATTAAATAGTAGGTTATATTGTACCATGTTCTCATACAATCCATTAATCCCGAGAGCCAAGGTTATCATTCCCGAGAAACTTAACGAAATAAGTATTAATATTGTAATAGGTGTATCTAGGAGAATTCTCGAAGAATATCTGAGGAAAACAGGCATCACAGACTACGAGATATTATCGATAAAGCCGTTATGGATAGGGATCAACGAGTACACTAAGAACTGGAGCCTAATAATAATTCCAAACCCTAATCTGACGCTCGAAGCCACAGTAAAAACAGGATCCGAGACCAAACACTATATCATCTACCTAAACCTAGACACAATGAAAGGCTTTGTGAAAGGCGAGTATATCCCCATCAAACAAGCAGAAGAACACTAAGGTACTACAACGTTAACTCATACAAGTGAACTGGCGGCCCATGAGCACACATTATTAGTGGTTGTCGTTGCAGCTATACCAGTGATTATAGGCCTCTACCTCTATATTGCTCGGAGGAAAATGATAAGATGATTTTTGAAATATTCTTGAAATTCTTGATATAACATAATTATTATATGTAACAACAATAATATAAATGAAACAAGGAATAAAAGACAGCCGGGATAAATGGTTCGAGGCCGAAGCAAGACTTGAGTAAAGACCATCGGCTGGTTCCACGGATGCTAGCCTCAGCCTTTTTATTCCTATTAATAGTTCTAAGCATCAAATATCCAATAGTATCATCTCAATACACAAACATGGTCATCAACACAATAATCTCCAAGATACTCTACATAATGAGAGCTTTCTATCTAAAAATAAGTCATCCCGAAACACTCGCATGTGTGATCAACAATACGATGGAATACGGGACAAATATGTCAAAAATATCCTTACAATAATATATAATCATAAGCCTATTCTACAAGGATACAGTTTTGTCCACAATAACACAATCTTCTACATATCAATAACTAGAATAAACGACGAAGAGGTCATGAAGAAGTACAATATAAGATTAAAAATTAGCAATAACGAAGCTAAAGTGAATACCACATTCCTTTGGAGAAACCTGATAGAAGTAATACCAAGGAAAATAAAGGAAATCTACAAACAACCATGGCTCAAGTGGCTTAAACAACTGGGCAAAATACTGGAAAACTATAATCCACATACCATTTTGACTCTGAGGAAAGTTACGAAATACATGTATTTAGGCTCTCAAAAGATAGACGTAGACAATTATGCTAAAACAAGTCTTTTAGTACATAAAGAGATAGGTTCAGAGACCATAACAGTAGAGATAAAACACGTTGTCAAAGCACCATTAAACGCTGTGTTTGCTCAAACTCCCCTCACAGTCACTCTTGATGCAAAAACAGGCGTACTAATGGATCTTGGTGTGAACCCAGTGGCACTGAACTTCACAGTGAAATACATGTTTTCTCTACAGAAGATTGAGGATCTAGTATCTAAGATTATCCAGAACTACATGAATAGGCAAGGGATCAAGCATTACCATATTATGAGTATCAGTATAAAGAGAGCTTGGGAAAAAGCTTTTAAACTATATCCCTCACATGAGGAGATAATAGTGTATCCTGTTCTCGATCTCATAGCAAAAGTAGTTGCTAATAATGCCAATTATTCTTATAAGGTTTACTTGAACATGATGACGAATCAATCAATAGTAGAACCCTTAAACACTACCAGTACAACGAACATATCAAGCCCGATGACAAAATACATTATATCGTTGATAATACTGATCGGATCCCTGATCATGATCTATATCTATATGAGAAGGCATAAATAACATGGATCTATGTCTGTCTCCTCATCTTATACCGTAGTATCGGGCTATGAGAGCAACTATTACGAGTATGATTGATAATCCGGCTGTCATAGTGAAGAGTATGTTTAGCTG
>JAADCY010000034.1 GCA_013154205.1 Thermoproteota archaeon
ATCTTTTTATGACTATTTTTCCGCAGTTTGGGCAGTAGGTGTGTTCTAGTGGGTGTCCTGGTACGTTACCGATGTAGACATATTTCAATCCCTGCCTCCTAGCATACTCGGCAATCTCCTCAAGCTTGCTTATTGGCGTGGCAGGTCTATCTATGAGGAGGTGTTCTGGATGGAAACGAGTGACGTGGAGGGGTGTGTCAGGACCAAGATCTCTCAGTATCTTCTCAACTATGAACTCATAATCCTGATCGTTTACTCCGGGTATGACTAGATATGTCAGCTCTATGTGCACACTGTTCTTGTGGAGGAACATTACAGTGCTCCAGTACTTCTCGAAGTCTGCACATAACCATCTTCGATATGTCTCTCTTCCTCCCTTTATATCTATGTTAGCGCCGTTAAGACCTGACTCGACCAGCTTTGATGCGGCTTCTATGCTCAGATAACCGTTAGTGTTATATGACAGGTGCTTACATCTCCTTCTCGCCTTATCAAATAGCTTTATGCAGTACTCTGTTAGAAGAGTAGGCTCGTTAAAACTTACATTTATCCCCTCATCACCAGTAACGTCGAGAAACGCTAACAATCTGTCTGTAGTATAGTACTCACCTCTGTCAGGAAAAGCGTACTTAGATAGGTACCAGTTCTGGCACCATGCGCATGGGAAGGTGCATCCCCAGGTACTTATCGTTAGGGCAGTTGATCCAGGATAGAAGTGAAAGAAAGGCTTTATCTCCATGGGTCTCGACTCTACCGCTGTGAGAAGTCCATACGTTATTGTGTATAGTTTTCCATCTATGTTAAATCTTACTCCACATGCACCTACGCCCCCATCATTTATTATACATTCCCTATGACATAGCGTGCATCTCACTTTATCTCCTCTCATCTGTCGACTGAACTGTGACTCTACGACATATGGCAGGTTGAGGAGCTTTCTAAGCTCATCCTTGCTTAGTCCTCTCAGCGTCGTCCTTGTCCAGGACCATAGAGTCATCGAGATCTCATTCTTTAGCTTGAATGCTCCTATTTTAAGATGTTTAGGGGAGTCATTCTTAAGAGACTCCTCGTAGAGTTATCTGTTAATGGCCAGGTTTCTAGAATATGGTCCCTTGAAGATATTCCTGGTAAAGCATGCATGTGTTAGAGTAGAGGCTCCCAACCTTATAATATATTTCGACCCATATGAGATAAAGAGAGGAGACCTACCAAAAGCAGATATGGTGCTCGTTACTCATGAACACTTCGATCATTGTGACCCTGAAAGCATACTTAACATAGCTAAGCCTGACGCCACCATAATAGCCCCAGAGGTAGCAAAGAGATGTCTATCAGAGATAGCTGGAAAGGTAGGCCAGATAGTGTACATCCGGCCAGGTCAGACACTCGAGATGAGGGGAGTAAAGATAGAGACCTTGCCCTCATATAACGTAAACAAGTTCAGAGCACCTGGAAAGGTCTTTCATCCTAAGGAGGATGGTAGAGTAGGATATCTCATCAATGTAGCTGGGGTATCAATATATCATGCAGGTGACACAGACGTGATACCGGAGATGGAGAAGCTGAGAGATAGGGTTGACATAGCTCTGCTACCTGTAAGTGGCACATATGTCATGACGCCAGAGGAGGCTGCCGAGGCTGTCAGGATAATAAGACCGAAGGTAGCCGTACCGATGCATTATGGAGTCATAGTTGGTGATAAGAGTCATGCTGAGGCGTTTAGAAAGCTTGCCGGTAATATAGCTAGAGTTGAGATACTGGAGCCTGAGCTAACCTAGCAGGACACTCATTAGACAAGTAATCACTAGAAGAATACCTATGGTCAGCGCGAAGTGCCACGTTCTCATTCTCTCAAACGCCTTATAGAACAGGTACCCAAATACGAAGCTCACAGCAAGCGATATCAGAATACCAATGAGCGAGTATCCTAGCGGGAGACCCTTAAGAGCAAAGTAGAGTCCTCCGATCCCTGCAAGTATGAGTATTGGAGCACCAATAATAAGACTTATCTTAAATGCAGTGTCCGGCTTAACTTTTCTAAACGATAGATAAGCAAGAATGAGACCACTCCTCGAGAGACCTGGTATGACAGCAAGACCCTGGAGAACCCCAAGCATTATCCAGTCCCTGAACCCAATAGATCTCCTCTCCAGAACAGCCCCCCTCCTGTTCTGGTAGAGATAATCGAGAATTCCAGTAACTATGAGAAAGACGCCTATGACTCCGAGAGCAATCCTGCCAGGGATCTCCTGATGAAACATCTTAGTAAAGTACAGATATATACATCCCCCTACAATAAGAGAAATAGCAATCAAAAGAACGTACGTCCTCAACGAAGGAACATCACCCTCCAAAGAGCCAGCACGACCCCCTCTCAACATTCTCATGAAGTCCTTCCAGAAAAGTAACACAGCTGCTATTCCAGACCCAAGATGAAGCGCGAGAGACCAGTTAAAGCTCTCCAGAAATCTAACACCAAGTACAGTACATAACGCTGTAACTATGCCACTACTGCTTATAGGTATCCACTCGAAGACCCCCTGGAAAAATGCAGAGAGGAGTATTATGGTGACTATGTTCTGAATGCTCATCAGATCCGCATGCGGTATTTTGTAATCGATAAATCAGTTTTACGGTGTTATACTGATGCATCTACGACTCATCGACTCACTTTGCGATATAAAGTATGTTAAAGGGAATAAAGGCCTCTGTCTTGTTTAGGTCGATCATTGCTACCGAGATAGTGTCAATATAGAAGGTAAGTCTTATGGAGCTTGAGAAAAAGGCTGAGCTTTCTGAGTTGCAAGTCCATATGAATCTGTAAGGTATCACGAACTCGGAGACCATGTTTATAGCGTCATTAATCGATGCCTCAATTAAGGTACAGTTAGCTAATGGTCCTGTGATATTCACGACGACAACCGGTATTATGCCTTTTGGCGTAAGGTTAAGACTATTGTTAACAATTGTGGGAAAAGCCCCTACGACCACGTATCGAGAGACAATGTTGATATTGTAAAGCTTCAGGAAAGTTACATGAGAGTTTGTTCCACTAAGACGTAACAGTGTAGAAGTTGCATGAGTCTTGTTTATAAGAACTGCGAGAGATGTTGCATATAGGAGTGCAAGTTTCGTGATGTTTTTATGTGCAAGTTTTCTAACTATTGGCCGAACGTTATATAGCCAGTAGTTGTATACTCTGAGAAGATAAAATGCGATTACTGAGCCTACGGTAAGGTTACCTAACAAGCTTCTAGCATTATAGTCGTGATATATGTTAACAGTTAGCGAGAAGGCTGTCGGACTCTTGTATCTGGGGCAGTAAACTATGATGTAATACGGCTGTGTACTATTAACAGCATATTGAAGGCTCCCCGCCCTGTATGT
Organism: Thermoproteota archaeon; assembly: GCA_013154205.1. Taxonomy (GTDB): domain Archaea; phylum Thermoproteota; class Thermoprotei_A; order Sulfolobales; family Desulfurococcaceae; genus JAADCY01. The sequence goes on from JAADCY010000034.1 coordinate 3,388, forward strand.
AAGAAGCTTTGAATTAGTGGCTATAGCTATTATGAGATAGGAAGGTTTTACGTTTGCGCGTATTATGTCACCTTCATGTAGTGTTCCGAGACTATATGTGACGAAGTTACCGGGCGATACATACCCTCTACGGTGTAAAATAGCCGAGAATCTGTTCCCTATATTTACCCCTGAGGGTATTACTGTAGCGATAAAAGACTCTATATCCTTTGCATGTTTTGCATATTCTATAACTTTCTCAATTTTTGGTTTAATATTATTATAGAATTTCTCTAGCCTGATATATCTACTGTAGAGGTTATTGTAGCTCATATTTAGCTTTTTATACCCTAACTTTAAGCTATTATAACTGTAGTTAAGTAGATAATATTTCTCCTTTAGAACGCTGTACCTTGTTTGAAGATCCTTATACTCTTTTTTACATATCAATATCTTATGAATATCGATAACATGGTTATATACAAAATATCCTAACAGACCTGCAAGTAGAGCGCAAACCACTACGAGAATTAAGGAGCTTCTTGAGACCACAAGGCATAAAATGTTAAGTAGTTTTTTAAGAACTACCGTTAGTGTTC
>JAADCY010000020.1 GCA_013154205.1 Thermoproteota archaeon
GTATAGGCTCCAGCTTCTCGATGTCTGCTTGTGGGTTCGGTACTGCGCGGAGCAATCCCATAGTGTAGGGGTGCTTCGGGTTCTTGAATATTTCACCTACAGGGGCTAGTTCGACAATGTTTCCAGCGTATAGAACGGCTACACGATCACACATCTCGGCAACAACGCCCATGTCGTGGGTGATCAGGAATAGTGTTAGGCCGTGCTCCCTGACCAGTTTTCTCAGTAGCTCGAGCAACTGTGCCTGCACTGTTACGTCTAGGCTACTCGTGGGCTCGTCAGCTATCAGTAGGCGGGGCATGTTACTGAGCCCTATGCTTATCACCGCACGTTGTCTCTGTCCACCACTTAGCTCGTGTGGATAGTTCCTTATCCTTTTCTCGGGGTCTGGCATGAGTACTTCTCTTAGTAGCTCTACTGCTCTTTTGTATCCTTCTTTCCAATCCCTCACCGTATTATGATCTATCATTGTTTCTACGATCTGATATCCTATAGTGTATAATGGGTCGAGCGCGCTGGATGGGTCCTGAACAATGTATGCGATCTCTTTTCCACGTATCTCTCTTAACTGTTTCTCACTGAGTTCAACCATGTTAACAGGCTTACCATCCCTATAATAGATCACCTTGCCTTTGACTATCCTGCCAGGGCTGGGAACGATGTTTGCGAGCGCTCTGCTCGTCACTGATTTACCACAGCCTGTTTCTCCGACCATACAGAACTTCTCTCCTTTATATATTGTGAATGACATGTCCTCAATTGCCTTGACTATGCCAGCATAGGTGTAGAAGTATACATAGAGGTCTTTTACCTCTATTATGGGCTCACGGAATACGGGGCCGCTCACTGTTCTTCACCCTCTCCTTTCTTCCTCTTCTTGATCTTGAACTCGACGCTTCTACGTGTCCTCGGATCGAGGATGTCTCTTAAGCTGTCTCCGAAGAGGTTCCAGCCAAGCACTGAGATCAATATTGCTAGTCCTGGAAATACTACAAGCCACCACTTGCCTTGAACAAGAAACTGGGATCCAGCCTGGACGATCGCTCCCCAGTCTGGTATAACAACCATAGAACCCATTAGGAAGCTTAGACCTGCCTCTGTCAGGATAACGCCTCCAATATCGAGAGTCATCATCACTATGATCGGACCTAGGATATTGGGTAGTATGTGGCGGAACATGATTGCCGGCGAGCTAAGCCCCAGTGCTTTTGAAGCTTCTACATATACGTTATTCTTTTCTTGTAGTGTTAATCCTCTTGTTACCCTTGCATATCCAGGCCACCACACGATCCACAGCGCTACTATAATTGATAATATTGGAGCCACATTTATTGCATCCGATAACTTCACGCCGAATAATGCCGAGATCAAGTAAGCAAGCATCTGATTATTCGCTATAGCAGTCTTTATCCTTGGCGTTAGAACACTGCTGAAAGCTAGCGCTAAGATCAAACCTGGAAAAGAAAGGAATATATCTGTAAATCTCATTAATAGCTCATCGACTACTCCACCATAATATCCAGCAATTAATCCTATTATAATACCTATGGTGATGCCAACGGGTAAAACAAGGACTGTTGCTACTAAAGATACTCTTGCACCATAGAGCAATAGACTTAACAGATCATAGCCCAATTCCGTAGTTCCCAGTATAGCCCCTCCAGTACCTGGTGGTGCAAGCTTATATTTTATACTACCTGTAGCAGCTATATATGAAAAACTATAGCTATGAGGTGCTATCCAGGGCCCTATTATTCCTACAACTACAAATCCTAGGCCAAGTATGAGACCAGCTATACCGATCGGGCTACGGTTTAGAGCATACAGCATTAATCTCCATTCATCTATTCTGCTCTTGTTCTTCTTGACCCAGTCCTTCTTGAACAGCGTTATTATCTTCACTATAAAAGCTAATAGAACATCGCTGAACCTGTCAAGGATCTTTTTCTCATATACTTCTTCATCTGACATCAGAACCTCACCCTCGGATCTATTACCGCATATAGTATGTCAACGATCAAGTTCGTAACGATATAAATTATTGCAACGAGAAAAGTACCTGCGATCAATAATGGATAGTCCATGTAGAATACAGCATCAACCATCGCGCGACCCATACCGGGTATACTGAACACAGTCTCAGTGATCGGAGCCCCGCCCAGTAGTCCTCCAAACTGTAGACCAAGCACGGTAACCACTGGGACTAGTGCATTCCTTAGCGCATGCGTCATTATCCTACGGTGTTTGAGGCCACGCATTCTCGCGAAGTATATGAAGTCACTGTTTATTGCTTCTAAGAAGCTGTTTCTGACAAGCCTTGCTATAACGCCTATTCCTGCGAATCCGAGGGTGAATCCCGGCAGGATAAATCTCTGTATATTCTCCCATACTACGTTCCATTCACCGCTTAGCAGTGCATCGATGATCGGTACTCCAGTTATGTGTACCTTCGGGTAGGGTATACCAGCAATGTTGATCCATCCTAACTGGTAGAAGAATATATATATGAAAATATATCCCAGCCAGAATATCGGCACAGATACTCCTACAAGCGCCCACGTCCTAACCAATGCGTCTATCCAGGAATCCTTCTTTAGAGCAGATATTATTCCAAGTGGAATACCCAGTACTATTAAGAAGAATAATGCGAACAATGTTAGCTGAAAAGTAATGGGAAATCTCGATAACATGTAGGACATTACCGGGTATCCCCAACGTGGATCTATTATAGAGTTTGTCAATATGCCTTTCATGAAGTAGTAATACTGTACGTACCACGGATCGTTAAGGTGATATTCCTTAATGATCTGCTGGACAACCTGCTGGCTGGCCTTGATACCGCCAGCCCATGCCTGCGCAGGGTTGGCGGGGATAGCGAATGCTATTATGTATGCAAGGAAGGTAACACCTATTAGCGTTGGTACAAAGGTCAATGCTCTACGGATTAGGAAGCGCTTGATATCCGCCATTAAGTTCACCCATCCGGTGCTCCCATATGCGTGTATCCCATACTTGTTCCACAGGTAATACGATTCCGTTTATAACCGTGTTGTTCCTAAATAAAACTAATTCCCAGTACGTATATGGCTACCAGTGTTGTAAAGTTTCAATTAATATGTTAATACATAACATTGTAATAAGTGTCACGCCTAAAATAGGATCGAGATATACTATCCGAGTAAATCTCTCCTAATTCTAACGCCTTCTATGAAAAACAAGAGGGATGATAATAGAGAAACCATCAAAACCATTACACGATCAAATGTTAAACCCCTCAAAAGCATAACGGTCAATTCACCTATACTCAAACCTAGAAAGAAGAACCCATAAATCATTATCCTAGGCAACAGTTTATGGCCTACATGGATATATCCCTCTATATTAATCGTTTTCTCCACCACGAACCCTTCAGCTGTTCGCTTAACAAGACCCGCTTCGATCATCCTCCTTAGGTGATAATGGACACTACTAGGCGCGATACCAACGGCAGAAGCTATTTCCCTAACGCTCAAAGGTTTATTTGCCTCGAGAAGACACGCGTAGATCCTCAGCTGAGTTCTTTCAAGTCTATTTTTCTTCATAGCCACATACCGGGTTAAGTGTTGACCATCATCTATTGATATTTTTTACCGTGTTCGAAAACTGGACAGCCGTGTACAGACCTTCATAATAAATGTTATGAAACACTCAGTAATCCTTAGGTGAGATGGATGAGTAGAAGAATATACGTATTCGCAGCACTAGCTCTAGCAATAGGCATCCTAGTACCCATAGCAGGGCTACTATTCTGGCCACAGGAGACAACGCCGTTAACGACCACTATACCAACACCGATCCAGCCAAGCCCTGCGAACAACGCAGTACAGCCGTCAATGATATATCAGCCCGTCACAACAGCTAATCTTGTCAGGTTTTCTTCATACGATGAGCTAATTACATATCTTGAATCGATGCTAAGGAC
>JAADCY010000229.1 GCA_013154205.1 Thermoproteota archaeon
TTTTCTTAGCAGCTATTTCCTGGGGAAACAACATGATCACTTCACAAAAACCCTTGCTATACAAACAATCAATAACAGTTTGATATTGATTCGGAATACCTTATAATAGGTTTTAGCTCTGCGTAACGAGTATCCAATAGGAATAAAGCTTCTAGATAGTCTCTCTCATACGATGTTCTTCCACAGTCATCCCGAGACCGTGGCGTTCAGCCTGTCTTTCTCCTTCAAGTCTTGCCGCGACCCTTTCGGCCAGCATTATGATCTCATTAAGAACACTGATCTCTTTCTCAAAGACATCCTCGTACTCCATCATCTTCTCCAGTATTTCCGCTATAAGATCTAGTTCTTTAAACACGATCTCTCTGAAGACCTTCTTATCTATGCTTGACAAGACAGGCTTAGTGGAGATTCTCTTAAGGAAACTAAGTATTCTGGAAGGCTCTAAACTCCTATATTTTATCAAGAGAATACGTAGGCGTGGATCACTAAAAGACGTCCCGCCGATATACTCGTTTAAAGCATTTCTCACACCATCTAGATCTATGAAGCGCCACCATTTCTGGTTAGAGCTAGAATATGTTTTCTCTATAAGCGTATACTCGCGCTCCATGATGCGTAGAAGGTTGGATGGATTATAGTTTATCCCCATTGCCCGGAGACGTATGACGAGATGCTTATAGCTGAAATCACCAAGCCTATGATCGATATTCGGATCCAGAGCTATATCTAGAGCAGTACGCAGAACAAGCAAACCCTTATCTCCATATTGCCGTAGAAAATCAAAAACCTGGGCTCTCGTGATCTCGCTCAAAACAGTGCTCCTCCAAACAACTATAGTTTCTGCCCCACCCATAATTATAGGTTTGTGATGAACTAATAAACTAGGGCATCAATAACACATTCTTGGAACAAAACCAACTATATTGTTCCGCCTCGAGGTGTTTACCGGGATTTGGAAGGATCAGCGGTTGTCGTTGAGAAACTGCATAAGATCTACGATAACAAAGTACATGCCGTGAGAGGCATTTCTTTCAGAGTCGACAAGGGCGAGATCTTTGGCTTGATAGGCCCTAATGGAGCAGGCAAATCGACTACCCTAAGAATGATTGTAGGCCTCATTAAGCCAACCAAAGGAAGAATAAGAGTTATGGGAATAGATGTTGTCAAGAATCCTGTAGAGGTAAAGAAGTATATTGGTTACCTCCCCGAAGAAGCAGATGTTTATGAGCGCTTAACCGGCCTCGAACATCTTCGATTCTATGCCATGCTTAGAGGACTGCAGGGCTATGAGCTGGATAGAGCTGTCGAGTACGGTGTTAAGCTGTCAGGCTTAGAGATGCAATCTCTTGAGAGAAGAGCTTCCGAGTACAGTAAGGGTATGAAGCGAAGACTCCTCCTAGCATCGGTTCTCATGACAAGGCCTAAACTAGCTATTCTAGACGAGCCCACAAGTGGTTTAGACGTTTATGCATCAGTCAATGTTAGGAGAATGATAAAGGAATACGTCAGGGAAACCGGTGCGAGCATAATTCTTAGTAGTCATAACATGTTAGAAGTCGAGTATCTCTGTAATAGAGTGGCATTCATAGCCCGCGGAAGAATAATTGTTGAAGCCGAGCCCAAGCGTATCAAGGAAATGTATGGGGCGGAAAACCTAGAAGACGCTTTCGTCAAAGCGGTCAAGGAGGCTGAGGAGCGCTGAAGCCATCGAGAATAGTCTCTGAAATGAAAGTTCTACTATGGAAAGAACTCACTGATTTGAAGAGGGATAAGAAGACATTATTTACAAGCATACTTCTACCGCTGCTCATGCTCCCCCTCATGGGCTTCATAGGCTTCGCACTAGCCCAAGAACAAGTTATTAATGTCGCAGTAGTTGACCTTGACAACGCGACCGTACATAATAGCTTGTTAAACATAACATTCAGTTCTCGCTGGCTCCTCGGCAATATCACGTATTATCTAGCCAAGTACGGGTACAACTACACAGTCTCACATACCACATCAATCATAAAGAACCCGAAAATAGACTTGATGGTAGTTATACCAAAAGGTTTCGCTGAAAACGCGACAAGTCTTACCAGGGTAGCAAAGATAGAGATCTATAGGAAGGCCGGGCTACAGACAACGAGCAGGGTTGAGGGCCTTATATTCAGTATCGTTAACTGGTTCTCCGACCAGCTCAGCAAGGAGAAGATCATGGCTCTTGCAAGGCTTGCAGGAGTTAATGCTACTGTCGAGGCACTCCGTAACCCCATAATATACACGACAACGCTTGTCAGTATATCGGGAACACCTGTAAACACTGCTTTCCAGATAAGAATAACCATATCTAGGTTCCTCGTGCTAGCACTAAGCTTTGTCGTGACACCCGCTGCATCATATGTTATAGACGGTATAATAGGCGAGAGAGAAAGGAAGACTATGGAGCTTCTTCTCTCGCATCCAGTGAAGCCATCGACTATAATAAATGCCAAGGTGATTGCAGCTACTATTTTAGGTCTTATAACAGCTGTTGCTGACGCGTTCGGTCTGCTGATATACATTTCTCTCTCAGCTCTAACCTATGGTTCGCAGGCACCCTTCCTAATAGATCCGTGGCTTCTACTTGTCCATAGCATAACAGCTTTCTTCACTATACTTGTAACAGTAGCTATAAGCCTCCCATTCATCACCAGAACCAAGGGTATTAGGAGCGCATCGAACATTATGAGCATCGTGACTATGATGGCTGTTGTGTTCTTCTTCACAGCGCTCTTCGTTGACTATATGAGGCTTCCAACATACATATTAGCACTACTCTATATAATCCCCTACGTGCACAGCATACTCGCAATACAAACATATGTTATCGGATACCCGTTCCAAGCATTCCTACACATTTTATTCCTAGCAATTACGAGCACGGTAATATTATACCTGACAACAAAAACCCTCAACACAGAAAAACTCCTAATGTCAAAATAAGATCAAAACGGATGATGAGCCCAGGAGAGCCGAGCAAGATGCGATGAAGTGTTCAGCCTTGGCTGACATCAATGAATACGCCACAAAGCCCGTCACCGTCCAAAAATACTCCATCGAAGACATAGAAAGACAGAAATAGGATTTATAGACCAAATCCTAGATGGCCTAGATAAACACATGGTGTATATAGTGAATAAAATACTAGACAATAAGCAAAAAATACTCGAATGGCTCGCCGAGAAGCATTGGTGGCCATACAGAAACACCAGCTTGGAAGAACTCTCAATAGAAGAACTCTTCTCAACACACAAGATCTGTGTCCTCGTGATAAAAGATAGTAGTAACAAGAACACAATAGTACCCCTAGCAATAGAGAGCACAAGGCCCAGTGCAACCAGTGACTATCTTAAACTAAACAATATGTACGTCTACGAAGCAGAATATATGCCTAATTATTGGAATGAAATGAGCGAGTTCTGCAGAGTAAAACAATATATAAAAATACATGGAAAAACCATAAGATCGCAGCTCCTGACAAGAGAATCAACACATCTAATCGTACTACACGAGCTCAGCACCGGAGACAAACTAGTTGTAAAAGGATACAGGAGACTACCACCTATCAGTATAGAGGAAAAATACTATGAAGCATTACTTAGCACGGGATACCGTTATGCCCCGAGACCAGTAGCTTCTATAAGCTACAAGAACACACCTGTAAGCATTGTTATCGAGTACATAGATAATGTTGGTGATGCGACGAAACCTTTTAGAGAATCGTTTAGGGAAAAAACAAGGAAAGCCTCTCTAAAACTTGGATTAGCTGCAAAGCTAGGATCACAGATCTCAAGCTTACATATAGCGTTAAACAAAACACCGGGAGAATTCAGCGGAAAAGAAATCATTAGCCAAGAAGACATTGAAAGATGGAGTAAAAGAATACAGAGAAGATATAGTGAGGCATTAGATCTTCTTCAGAGACTTGTAGATAATGCTGATGGTAAACGGATAATCGCTAGATACGAGAAATGGATGAAATACCTTGATCTCCTCGAAGAGAAAGTTGAGAAAGCAATATCATCATTAAATCTCTATCTCGACTCCTATAAAATAAGGACACACCAGGATCTACATTTGCTCCAAATACTCTATGGTAGTGATGGGAACTTCTACTTCATAGATTTCGAAGGAGAACCCGGTAGAACAAGAGAAGAATTAATGGAAAAAGAACCACCACTACGAGATATTGCAGTGATGATAAGGAGTTTCCAGTACTTATCCTACGACCTGTACAAATCGAAGTACAATTTAACACGAAACGCTACTTCAGGCAGGCTTCTAAGAAATGATCCATTATGGGACTGGAGGATGAGACATTCGTTGAGCATGCTTCTAAGCTACTTGTCCGGTTCAATTAGTGCTGGAATACATGGAATACACAGAGAGTTACTGTTGACAAGATATAATGACCTACTATATCCATGGCTTATCGATAGAGGCCTCTACGAAGTAATATACGAGGCAACATATAATCCTGACAGGATCCCAATACCTCTGATCGGCTTGATCAATCCAAGTATACCTATAAACATGTAACACTTCCTCCCTCCTGTTCACTCGTACTAGAAATTTGACTATATAATATACAGTCTCGAAAATACAAATAGGGTAGTAATACCCCAGTATAGATTATACGTGGTGAATAGTTAGTAATGATACTGAAACCGCTTACAGCGGCAATACTAGTAATGTTATTGATAATAGCGTTTATACCGCAGACTATGTCAGATTCCATTAACAGCCCGGAAGAATACTTTGACATAAAAATACCTGTAAATGCCAGGTACCTCGGCGGAAACATTATCGAGATCGAGATCCGGTTTGATTTTGTCAACAAGTTGAACGAGCCCGTTCATATCAGAATACTCGATAGCCCCCGTATATCCCTAATATACTCTAATACCACAGATGATCTAAGGATACCCTGCAAATCTAAGCTGATGATCGCTAGTGCTGATAGTACCACAACATATGCAACAGCAAAACTATATGTATTGATAAACAATGTACCGGGCAAACTGATCATTTATGCTGGCCTAGTAGAGGTTCTACTAGGAGATAAGAGTCTCGCAAATCTTACAAAAACGATATCATACAATACAAGTACAGCATCGTCTAGAATGATCTTTAATAGTACGGCTTCTAAAGACAATAGAGTTGCACAGCCAATAATGGATTATAGAAAAATACTGTATAGGGTCCGCTCTCCTAGTTCCTCATTATTACAGACAATAACCACATCTCCTCCTCCGCAGATAAACCTTTATGAAGTAGTAAGGCTGAGAACACAGGATAATGGAGAATACAATATATATTCAGGGCACCGGTATGTTAGCGTATCTACATATATTGTGGAGATAACTGGCTTGATCCTACTCGTCTTAACGATCCTTATGGTATACTTGTTGAAAAACAAGTTTACATAGGAGTTCCATAAACATTCGATCAAGATTAATGCTGCATAATGGTTTATCTATCACTAATAGCAATATGTTTTTACGGTGCCGCCTTTTGAGGAGGGATAAAAAGAGTGAAAATGATGGCTTAGACCCCATTCTTGAGCTTAGCGGTAGTAGTCTGAGAGTTTACATGCTATTGTTATCGGAGAAAAAACCAATGAGTATTAGGGAGATCCAGCGGAGAGTAGGGTTTAGGAGCCCAAATAGTGCGAGGCATCATCTTGAGAGACTATATAATATGGGGTTCATAAGGAAAACTAGGAACGGGTACATCGCTGTAAAACCCCGTTCATCAATACTTGACCTAGTAATAATGATTAAAGGTAAGATTTTCCCCCGTCTGCTGTACGTGGATCTACTGGCTATATTCCTCCTCATAGGATATATAGTTATGTACCATTCTTCGTTGAACCTGTTCGTAATAGGTTCCTTTGGCGCTATTATATCAGTATTATCATATGAATTATATAGAATATATAGTAGGTTGAAAAAACTTATAGAACGTATCAGGAATAGTTAAAACCGGTCATTATACAATAATTTTAAGTTCGACTCTCTGACAAAATAACATTGGCACATTGGCGAATAACTGTGAGGCGACAGAGTAACATACAAAGATAAGGTGATAATAGTATGAGGACAGTGGTAATCAGCCACTGGGATCTCGACGGGCTTGCCAGCGCGGCAATACTAGCCCTGAGAACAGCACCTGTAAAAATATGGTTAGCAAGCGTAACAGCTGTTCCCAGATACCTTAGGAAAGCCCTTGAAGAATACAGTCCCGATCAGATATGGATTAGTGATCTTAATCCTCAAGCATCCCAGATAAGTGATCTTAGGATGCTTATTAAGCAGGCGAGCATCGAAGGTGTTAAGATCCGCTGGATCGACCATCATGAATGGGATCGCAGCATATATGATCTAATACACCAGTATGATGAAACCGTATGGTACCTAGTTGATCCATCAACAGTTACAGCAGACCTTGTAGCTAGAAAGTTTAGAGTAAGAGATAACCCATATATAAACGACCTAGTAAGTCTCGCAATCGATGATGATTTCTTCCTAAACCGCTACGACTTAACGATCAGGTGGAGAAGAGTTCTACGCTGGTACTCATGGAACATCAGGTACAAGGCATTGAACAGCTTCATCGGCGGCGAGATAAGTCCTTACTGGATGAACAAACTATACGAGGATGAGGTCAAAAACCTTTATGAAAACTTGATCAGAGAAGCTCTGGGTAGAATGGATATCATAGAGAAAAACGGGATTAAGATCATAATATTCCAGGATGTAGACCCCAAGGTTCACCCAGGGGAACTAACAGATGCTGCCAAAAAGAACGGTGTGACCGCCGACATATATATTGTGAGGTACCCGAGAGGGGCGAGTCTGAGAAGCGATTACTACGATGTCTCACTAATAGCGAAGAAGCTAGGCGGCGGAGGACATCCATACGCGGCAGGTATCCCGGGCAAAATCAACATATCAAAAATAATAGAAATGGTTGCACACACCTACAAGCAGAGAATGACTACAAACACTATCGTCATTTAACATCAGAATACCCATAGATTGATGATACTCGTTTAAGGGTCTGATCGTTGTACGAACTCCTCATGCTAATCCTTACAGCTCTTTTACCGGGAGTCGAGGCGCGAGGTGCTATACCATTAGGATTCGTTATGGGGCTTAACCCGTACCTAGTCCTTATAGCATCATATATCGCTAGTTCTCTACCATCAATACCGATAATACTTCTTCTTGAGAAAATAGAGCCTTATCTACGAAAATACAGATTCATATCAAGAATATACGATAAATTCCTCGATAAAGTAAGGGAAAAAGCAGAATCTGTCAAGAATCATAAATACGTGTACCTGGCTCTCTCAGCATACGTTGCTGTCCCGCTTCCTCTCACCGGTGTCTGGACAGGCAGTTTTATAGCCTATATCCTAGGCTTAGAACCCCGCAAATCAATTATAAGTGTCTTCATAGGCAATCTTGTAGCCTCAATAATAGTCTTCATCACAGTCTATGGAGTATCCCTTCTGCTATGAATCCTAGCCCCTTTAAATAAATAATTAGCCACTTATAGACCGGTGTATGATACATGAGCGATGCAAGAGTAAGTCTAAAGAATAATGTGCTGATCGAAGAAGATCTTATTGGTACCGCATACACAATCTCGGATATGATGATTATAAGTCTAGCGTATCATGACATAGTTGATAAACCGGAAGAAAAAGAACATGCTAAGAACATTATCAGGAGTCTAGTCACAGAATGGCTAGAACTAGTAGCCCCTATCAAATATGTCCCAGGCCTAGTGGAAGAAGTCGCCAACACAATCAAGAACAAGCTATGGGACTCTATCATTGATGAGGAATTCCTTGAGAGGATAATAGTTGACACGCTAATATTTAAGGAGAAAGCCCTCGTCGGAGACGAACCTGAGGTTCTAGAAGCTCTCGCAACAGTGTTAGCGGCGAGACTAGAGTATTTAATCGAAGCTCTCGGCGGAGACCCGCGCAACACTGTCATTATACACGATATACTTTACGGTGAGAAACCAGGCTCCGTGCGGATTGCGGAAGAAGTTGCTCTTGCAGCTACGTTGTTAACGATTGCAACCAACTAGCGATGAGAAGAGTGTTTTGAATATAATTGTTATTTGAAGTGTTTTATGGATGTATCTATTCTAGTCGATAATATCAGGTGGAGCTACATTTTAAAAATAATATATACCTATAATTGTTTTAATCAAGAATTAACATGGAGCATATGCATTATTGGTTCAAGAAATAGTTCTTCAGATCTATAAGGTGGTGCTCTGAAGTGGTTTCGAAAAGAGATGTTATCCGTACCTACATACCTGTGATTATCTTAATTGTTGGTCTTCTCATAAACTATAATATTGCAAGTACGACTCTTGTAATTGGTGATTTCCCTGCGGAAGTACCTTTGTATTTTAATTTACCTATGAGATTTACGCAGGACTACCTAGTCACAGATATTGGTACAGGTAATTCCCTCCTTATACAGCATGAAGGGTTTTCATGGGCTATAGGGTTCGCGGCTACAACGAATAGTACGTCATTCATACATGTCGAGCTATCGGGCCCGGATCTCTACGCCATCCTTGTCTGGATCGCTGCTATGATTATCTATTATCTAGCCTATAGGTTGATCAGTAAGCGCTATGATTTCATAAAAATCGTTGTAGCCATAATACTGATCCTGTCGCTGATCAGCCTATACTACTACAATAGCTTCTACAGCATACCAATGGTAAAAGCCTATAACGTCATCAGATTCAAGCCTATAACAATCGTTAATACAACGCAGACAACAATGTACGTTGTAGACCAGGGGCTGACGGCCGACTCGTTGATCTATATATCAACCAGTATCCCTGTTAACATTATACTCGCATATGGCCCTAATCTCGAGCACAGCAAGGTACTGGCAGTAGCTACAACACATTATGGAGGGTATCTCAAAGCGGTCGAGCCCCATAGCGTCCTAGTGATTCAGAGTCTCAAAGGCCTTAAGCCGAGCTTTGTCTATCACCGTGTATACTTTGTATTCATACATGGGCCAAACAGCTTCGTAATGATCACGCCATTATTGATGCTAATAGCTGCTTCCGCAGTAGTATCCGCATACTATAGATTAAGCCGTAAGATCGAGCCAAGAAATGTTGAAACCACAGAAGAAGCGAGTAGAGAGATTAAACCTCAACAATCTGGAGAAGATTCTTCTGGCTCAGCCTCATAACAGCGAAGTACTTGACGGATATGTTTTTGAGACTTCTATTATCACCCATAACCATTACTGTTACGAGTCTGGCACGTGCTCTCTTCAGATTGTACCTGACGAGGTTTTCAGCGATCCTGTCAACACCGTCTGTTATCAATATTATATCGCTTAGATCCTTCTTCCTCGCCCTCCTTATATCGTTGCAAGCCGTGATGATCGCCTTAGAAATATCGGTTCCACCGCTTCCCTTAATCCTAGCGATATACTCGATCATCTTTAGAACCTGTTTAGCCTTAGGTCTACGCCTGATCATCGTGAGGGGGTAAGGTATGCTGTCGAAGAACCTGAAATAGAATTCTCTGTTCTCTCTCACAGCTCTCATGTAGAGGCTTAGGGTCACCGCTTTAGCCCATATCATCTTGGTTCCATCCATACTGCCTGATTTGTCCAGCAGGACGTATATTGGCCCCTTACCCTGGGTCAATACTTTTCTATATAGTAGGAGTTTTCCCTCAAGGAGACGCAGGTAGAATAGCTCGTCGGGGAGTGCGAGCCTGCTAGGAACAATCCTTTCGATATCCTTACCATACTCGTAGCTCTCAAGTTCGCCGTGTTTGAACTGTAGCTTCCTTTCGGGAATACGTAGTTTCCAAGGCTTGATACCTGTCAGTAGATCGAGTATTCTTCTAACCTCAAGGTTCCTGGCAAGCTTGATCAGCTCAGGACCATATTCTTCATAGGCCATCATACTTATCGTTCCAGGCTGCTGTCCTTCAACAAGGGTCTTAAGCTTCTTAGCATTATCGACGTCTCTAGCCGTGATATTCGCTGCTTTCTCGACCATGCTCTTAAGCTGATCCTCCTTCAGGTTAGACGGTATAACACCAGTCTTTCCTTTACCGTCTTTTCTGCCTGGTTTTTCTCCTTTTTCCTTCTCGGCTAGCTTCATCATCTCTGATATAAACACGCTCGCAGCTATCGATGAGAGGAGAGGATCTATTAAAGTCTTCGATCTGATCTCATGTATTCTTGTGGAAGACAAGAGGCTACTGATGAGCTTATAGTCATTAATCCTCGACTCAGGGATCTCATCGGCTTCTCGCAGTATGGGCATCGGCAAGTAGAAGCTATAGAATATATCTGTTGATAGCTTAACAGGGATCTCAATTTCTTTCCCGAGGAGTATACGTGATATCCTAGCAACACGTGCTCCGCGGTACTGGGCTACGGGGTCGTCGTAATTTACTCCTCGGAGGAGGCTCTTATTGTTATTATTCATCATATTATGACCCGCTACATCATGAACTTCTGTTTAATCAAGTCTATTAATTCATTGATCTCTGAGAGTACGTCAAGGGCTCTTTTCCTAACGACTTCGTCGCTTGTTTCATCAGCCATTCTCCTTACACGTTCTCTGACACTCTCAAAGCTTCTCAGATAATCTACTAGGCGTGGATCGAAATCTGTTACATGGAGTATGTATTCTTTAGCCTCGCGCGCATTGGCCTCTATTTCGGCTAGCTCTTTCAAATGCTTTTCAGTAGCACGGATCTCGTCAAGCAGGATCGCGTAGACTTGGCTCATCTCATCCTGATCTCTTGGAGCAACGTGTTTTAGCACATACAGGTCTTCTTCTCTAGCAACCATTCTACCATTGAGAATCGCAGAACCAGCGATGGCTTTGAGCGCCTTGCCCTTCCTTCTATCCGTGACGTGTATGCCTTGATCCTCGAATATAGCGTATAGACGGAGTAGTTTCTCCTTTATAGGCTCAAGGTCTACCTCGAGAACCATTTTGTTAATCATCTTTATATCGTTCATTGTGAGGACAGGCTCAGGGTTCTGATATAGTCCCCTCTCAATATCCCATATTGCATCGAGCAGTTCTCTCCATTTGTCCTCGCTGACAGGCATGACGAAATGCCTGTAGAGGAAACGATCATATAGGGCCTGTAGCTCTGGCTCGTCTGGGACATTGTTGCTTGCAGCTATCATAGTCCATAACGGTACTTTTATTTCGCTGTAGCCATCATAGAGTATCCTCTCATTCATTATTGTCAAGAACATATTGAGAATAGCGCTGTTCGCATTGAAGATCTCATCTATAAATGCTATCTCCGCCTCAGGTAGCTTATTACGTGTTATCCTGACATAACGTCCTTGTTTCAACGCATTGATATCAAGCGGGCCAAATAGCTCGTCGGGCTCTGTAAACTTTGTAAGCAGATATTTGAAGAACTTAGCATTAATAAGATCAGCAGCCCTCCTAGCAAGAGCTGATTTACACGTGCCCGGCTCTCCGATCAATACAACGTGTTCTCCAGTTATTATTCCGAGAGCTATGACACGTGCCTCTTCTTCTCTGCCTACAAAGGGCTCGGCAAGTTTTTCCACGAATTCTCCTGCTTTACCGAGAAGATCATTGACCACAGTGTTCTCCAAGACTAACACCGCTACGCCACAGTGTTCTCTTGAATAGATTCTAGATATAACTAGACACTAAAATAAGGCGCGGAGTGGTCGGCTGAGCAACTCCTCAGCATCCTCGCCTTTCAGCTGAAAACCGGGCTCGTCATCCCATAGAAAAGGATTTGGAAAACTAGGATAAATTATTGATTGTATCATGAAATATTTTCTCTAACTCTTCTAGGTCTTCCTGTAGAAGATCTTTCAATCCCTTAACCTTTCTCCTCATTAAGAGCTTTCCAGTTATTATCATTGAAACACCGATGCTAGTAGAGATCATAGTTGGATCCGGCATCATGAGGAATATACTACTATACTTCAATAGTTTTTCGCCACGCTCATCGGGGCCTCCCTTAATAATTCTAGCTGTCTTCTTGATTTCCTCGTAGATCTCCTTTACTTCCTCCTCATCTATTCCTAAGCTCATCTCTTATACGCCCTATTCCAGAAATAATAGTTAGAGTATGGTTTTAATCAAGGGGGCCTAACGAGTTTGTACAATTTATTCATCAGAAGAAACAGTGTAAAAGGAGTGTACTTACTGATAATAGAGATCATAAAACCGCTCACAATAATGATTAAGAAGAGAAATTATGAATTGAAAAAGACACACCTAATATATGTCGGCTCAGCGCATGGACCAGGAGGTCTATCAGCAAGGATTTCAAGGCATTTAAAGACAAATAAGAAGGTCCACTGGCATATAGATCAGGTAACATCGTCAAAGCATGCAATGATAAAAGCTGTATGTCTCCTTCCCATGGCTCCCCGGAATTATGAATCAATAATATCCAGTAGACTAGCCGATGCCCTCGAATATGTACCTGGCTTTGGCTCAACCGATAAGCCTGAAGATAAATCACATCTATTCATATGTGGATCTATGGATAAATGTATGGAGACCGTTAAGGCCGTCGAGAACAGGATAAAATATCCAATCATAACTATCATTATTAACCATTAGTTTGTATTCCAATGATAACAACTATATAAGATACAAGGATATATTAACCCCCCACACAATAACTGGAATCAACCCATAACACGTAGGAGTCGAAACCCGTAATGTCCGAAACAGAAGAGAACACATCTCAGAAAAAACGCATAATTGATCTCAAATCCGGAGAAGAAAACGTCCATATAACTGGGCGAGTCCTCGAGACCACCCCTCCTAAAGTAATACAGACAAAGAGAGGCCCTAGAACAATAAGCAACGCAGTAATAGGCGACGAGTCAGGAAGAGTGCAGGTAACACTCTGGGGAAGCAAAGCAGGAACATTAGAAGAAGGAAAAGTAGTTGATGTTAAGGGAGCGTGGACGACAAGTTTCAGAGGGAAAGTACAGCTGAATATTGGTAGATCAACCACTGTAGAGGAAGTATCAGACGAAGAAGCACCACAACCCGAAGAAATACCTGAGGAACAGCCAACTGCACCATACACGCCGTCAAGAAGACAGGGATTCGGCCGCGGAAGAAGAAGATACTATCGCCAAGGAGGATACTGAGGTGTCCAGTATGGAGAGCGGGGAAGCCCCCATACCGGGCGACAGTAACGAGAATAAAGTATCGGAGAAAGCCAGGAAAATATATGATGAACTAAAAGTAAAGAAGCCCAAGAGGAACGGCGCATTCCTAGGGGAGGAGAAAGAAAAATTCTATGTCGCAAAATCAGAGGAAGAGATCTACGAGTTATCAGCCCTAGCATACTATGTATGGCTACTCTGTGACGGAGAACACACTGTCGAGGAAATAGCCAATAAGATAAGCGAGGATGTACAAGTACCTGTCGACGAAGTAATAGAGCCGCTCGCACTAGCAATAAACAGTCTCAATGAGGCAGGGCTACTAGAGATCTCGGACTAAACAATACAGTATTGAGTCGCCTAGCATAATACGTAACCGTACCACATAACATGTAGCTTTTTTACCTATTGAGAAACCTGTTTATCCATGTTTAACGCTATTTTCATGTATGAAGAAACGCTTCGCGGTGAATAACTGGTGTCGAAGAGTTATGAGAGGGATATTCTACCTAGACATTACTGCCTAGATATAGCATTATATGCGATAAAAAGATCTGATCCGTACATTAGTGTATCGGAGAACCTCTCATATTCCAATGGCGTTATCCGTGTGGCTGGAAGAGAAATACGTGTTAAGGGTAGAATATTTGTCGCAGGCATAGGCAAGGCTTCCTGTAGAATGGCCAAAGCGGTAGAGGAGATCATTGGCGATAATATTGAGGATGGAGTTGTATCAACGAAATATGGTTATGGCGAGAAGCTCGATAGGATCAAAGTTATTGAGGCAGGGCATCCTGTACCGGACAAGAATAGCTTGAGGGCGGCGGACGAAATAATCGGGATCGCTAAGCGTATGAGGGCTGAAGATATATTGTTGTTCCTGATCTCCGGTGGAGGCTCGGCTCTTTTCACGAAACCATATCCTCCAATAACTCTCGAAGAACTCGTCCAGACACACGATCTACTGGTGAAATCTGGTGCAAGGATACAAGAGATAAACACGGTTAGAAAACACATCTCGCTCGTCAAAGGCGGGCGGTTCGCCGAAATGGTTCCCGGAAAAATAGTGTCGTTGATTGTGAGCGACGTAGTAGGCGATGACCTCTCAACAATTGCTTCAGGCCCAACAGCACCTGATCCGACAACGTATGCTGATGCCAAGAGAGTATTAGTGAACTATGAGTTATGGGATAAGGTTCCCGAGAGCGTTAGAAACGTTATAGAGAAGGGATTAAGAGGTGAAATACCCGAGACGCCTAAAAAACTTGATAATGTCAATAATAATATTATCGCGAGCGCAGGCATAGCCGCCGAACACGCCTCTAGGCGGGCCCTTATTCATGGATTAAGACCAGTCATCATGACGACCACGCTCGAGGGAGAAGCACGTCACGCTGGAACCGTGATAGCGTCTCTTATAGAAGAAATAGCTGGTAAACACAGGCCGTTTAAGCCGCCAGTATGTCTAATATTTGCTGGCGAAACAGTTGTAACGATCAGGGGTAAGGCCGGTAAAGGCGGCCCCAATCAGGAACTTGCTCTAAGCGCATCCATTAAGATAAGCGGGATTAAGGGAGCCGCACTAATAGCTATTGACACGGACGGCACGGATGGCCCTACCGATGCTGCTGGCGGCTTGGTTGATTCAAGAACATACGATATACTGGTAAGTCAGGGTATTGATCCCGAGAAGAGTTTAATGGAGCATGACGCATATAATGCTCTGAGTGCATCGGGAGACCTCGTCAAAACGGGTCCTACAGGCACTAATGTTAATTCGATCATAATAGGAGTCATACTGGGATGACATATGACGCTATATGTAAAGAAAAAGTTCATACCAATACTCTTTCTACTCATCATAGCGTCTATTTACCCATTAGCTATAAATAGTATTTCTACACCAGTCAATGCCTCATCTAATCCGCTGGGATGGTTTAACCTCACAGTAATTGTTAATGGTTCAATAACTAATCTAGGAGATAAACCACTACCGATAAACCAGACAGACCTTCTCATCTTTGATTATCCGATAAACATGTCTACTCAGAAGGTCACTGGTGTTGAAGCATTCGTCAATGGCTCAAGGTATCCCTATAAGATTGAGGGGCCATGGTATAATCCTAGCCTAGTTATTGAGGCGCCAAAGATCGAGAATGCCAGCCTAATGCCCGGCCAGACTGTGTCAAGCATGGTAATATACAATGTGTCGGTCAATGTAGGGGAACGCTTACTTGAAGCGGTTAATATAAAGCCTGAGCTAGCTGGAGAATGGAGCGAAATACCCGAGAAAATAAAGAATAACTATACAGGCGTGACTCCTCTATGGAATTACTCAAACCCCCTGATCAATCTCTACATTACGTATATTCGTTCGCTCGAGCACTCTAAGACCCCTCTAGGCGCTATAGAAGAGATACTTAATTGGTTCGACAAGAACGTCAAGTATAAGACCCGAATACCCGCCAGGCAGCCCTGGGAAACACTCATGTACATGCAGGGTGACTGCGACGACCAGTCTAATCTATTGATAACAGTACTGCGTGGTCTCGGGATCCCAGCATATCTGGAGATAGGGCTAGTCTATATTTCTGGCCTTAATATCACGAGCACTGCAGCCAATGGCCTACTCATATATAGGTTCGTAAATGGTGGTTCTCATGCATGGACATCGGCCTATGTGCCGCCATGGGGCTGGATAAGAATTGATCTTACTGCTAGCCTCGGTATAGGATTAAATCATATAAAGGGAGCAGCATACTATATCTATCCAACCATCGTAATATCGAGAATATATGGGCAAAACTACGCGGCAGGAACAGCCAAGTTTACCGTAGAGCTCGTATCAAGAAGAATTGAGTACCGTGTAACGATAGAATTAATCCCTCAGCAGAAACCATAGTTCAATATAGGAGCCGGATGACCGAAGACTCCAATACCGAGACTCACGTCTATGAAGACACTCCACCCCTCGGGACGGCTCGATCATCGATAGTTTAGTACTTTGGAGGCTCATAGCGTTTAGCGAGATCCTTATAGTTATCGGTTATCATCGATATGATCTCGTTCCTATGAACTCGGGTCAAATGCAGGTAGAACCCCCTCCGCGTGAAGGGTCCTTTACCGCAGAGCTTACACCTTATAAGACCTTTATGTATCACCACAATATCAGATGCGACAATATTAACAACTTTCCTCATAATAGGGTATCTAGAAGACCCCGTAATCCTATGGAGATCTATATCATCCACAGGCAGGCCGGAAGCCTTTCTCGCAACATACTCCACCAACCTATTAGCTATTGCCTCTACGCTCACCACTCCGGCACCTTATAATATAATCGCCTCTAAACATATCGTATACAAATTAGATTTAAGATATATGGCTCTTACAATAATTATGTAGTGGGTTAAACAGTCTAATAGATCATTTTACGCTACAGTTAGAAGTTAGAGGCCTGATTATTGTGAAACATAAGATTAGAGAACAATTTATAGAAGACCTGGTTTCATCAGCTAAGAGAGTGATTAAGGGGTGTATAGAGGGGGAGTTTAAATGCATTGATCCCCCGATAACTATCACTCGCCTCCTTGAGGAAATGAATCTAGGGGAATATAGGCTCAGAAGATTCTGGGCTGATGCACAGAGACTGGCTGGTACTTCTGTAAAGCTCTATAGCAGAATAGGCTCAGAGTTCATGATATCGATCGAGATCCGTCAGGGCTCGGTCTACTTTAATGAAGAATACGGAATACCCGTTGATTTCATTGATTGTAAAATGCATCCTGAATCATGCATTGTGATCCCACGTACTTACTCCATGTACGTGTATTTGGATGGAAATATCGAGAACACCAAGTACCATATAAACGTGATAAGGCTTCTTGTCTTGCTTGAGAGAAGCATACCTGGCGCATCCTTTAGGATCCTTGATGCTGTCCTGAAACTCGCTAAGAATGATAAGACAGGGTATTTCGAACTAATAGAAGTGTTACTGACTATATTCAAGAATATCAGTGTGTTGAAATACATACTCCCATTCCTGCCAATGAATATGAAAGATATACTTAACATGTCACCTGTCTTGAGGATTCTGAACACTTTATTTAAGGCTAATAAATAGTTCACATTATATGATACAATTCAATATACATATTTCAATGAGTACCCTTCTTCACCAATCTA